>JAGACI010000071.1 GCA_017614185.1 Lachnospiraceae bacterium
GCGGAAATAATACCGGGACGAACAAGGAAGAATGTTGCGAGAGCTCCCAAAGCTATACCCACAACAATGTATAAAAGAATGGATGCGCCCATTCCGGAGTGAGGCTCCTTAACATTGGCGGGCTGAATAATAATCTCATTGTCAGACTTGTATCTGTGAACTTCCTCGTTCTTGGGCTGGCTCTTGCCGCTTTCATCGGGAAGCATCATCTTGTCGATTTCTTTAAGGTATCTAAGTGCAGAAGTATTGCCCTTGTCGATTGCAAGAACCTTGTCGCACTCTCTCTTAGCTTTCTCCCACTCTTCATCGTTTATATAAAGAAGCGCCAAAAGAAGATGAGCTCTTATAAACTTGGGAGTCATCGAAAGGACTTTCTTAAGCTGAATAACAGCAAGGTCAAGACAGTCCTGTCTGCAGTATGCCAAAGCCTGATTATACTTCTTAATGCTCTGGTTGATGGTGTCGAGCTTTGAAGTATTGCTTTGAACCATATCTATGTAGGTGTTGGCCACGTTCTTGGTGGGGCGGATATTCTTGCTTATTACCCACTCGGAAAGAGCAGCAGCAACTTCACCCATCTCAAAATAGACAAGACCCAAAAGGTTTCTTGCCTCAATATTGTTCTTATTAAATTTCAGTGATTGTCTTAAGGATACAATGGCTCCGGACAAATCTCTTACGTTTGCTTTCGTAAGGCCGTCATTATAGAAACGGTTGGAGGCCATGATTATCTTTTTGTATAAGGTAACATCCACTCCGCAGGACGTACAGAAGCTCTGCTCCGAGAGTATGCTGCCGCAGTTATAACATCTCATTGCCTGACCTCTATTCTTCGCCTGTAGCTTCCTTTACCATCTTTACGAAAAGATCGGACATATCAGTCAGATCCTGATTATAGATAGCATCCTCTACCTCTTCAACTTCAAGGCTTGGATGAAACTTCAACAATTCTTCTTCGAAATTAATCATATCGTCTCTCCTCAGAGTTTTAGATAATCCAAAATCTCACCTGCCAGATACAAGGAACCTGCGATATAGATAACGTCATCCTTTCTGACACGGTTCTTAACTTCTTTATAGGCCTTGCTTACTGAATCGTACACTCCCACTTCGCCAAAGCCGCGTTCTCTGAAAAGCTTTGCAAGTGAAGTCGCATCAACCGCACGTGTATTATCGATTGAAACCACATCTATACTGTCAAAGAGGTCGCTTCGTACGATATCATCGGCCATCTTGTCATATTCTTTATCCTTGACTGCGCCAAAAATAAGATGTCTCTTACCACTGCAATGATTCGCTGCAACGCTTTCAACAAAGGCTCTGATTCCGTCCTCGTTGTGCGCTCCGTCGACAAATACTCCGGGCAATACCTCATCCATTCTGGCTTTCCAATGGGTTTTAAGGACTGCTTTCTTAATTACATCCTCTGTAAGGCTTTCTTTATCAAACATAGCCTCTGCGGCTCTTATAGCCACGGAAGCGTTCTCCATCTGATATAGCGCCACTGTCCCCATTGTCAGTCTAACACTACTATAATAACGAGAAACATAAGAAAAATCAATGCTTTTATTCATGACCTCAACAAGCGAAAAGTCCGCGCCTGTAACAGGAAAAGCAGGGCATGAAAGTTCGGTCGCAATCTTTCTTATAACCGCTTCTGCTTCAGGTACGAGAGCGTCATAAACAACAGGAACTCCTTTTCTTAAAATTCCCGCTTTCTCGCCTGCTATAAGCTCAAGCGTATCTCCAAGATACATCATGTGGTCATAGCCGATTCTCGTAATTATATTGATTACAGGATCCTCGATTACATTGGTCGCATCGAGTTTCCCGCCAAGGCCTGTTTCAAGAATGATATAATCAGGTTTTTTCTCCACGAAATAAAACATGGCCATGAAGAAAAAATACTCAAAAAACGAAGGGTGATAGCCGCCCGGCTTAAGGTGGCTTTTGACCGCCTCAAAGCACTTTATCACTTCATCGTCCGTGATATCGCTTTCCTCATATCTGATTCGCTCGTTGATGCGGACAAGGTGAGGAGATGTAAATATGCCGACCGTGTAGCCCATCTCACGTAAAATTGAACGCAAATAAGCACAAACGGAGCCTTTTCCGTTTGTGCCGGCTACATGTATAATCTTCATTTCGGAAGTATCAGGAAAGAGCTTCTTATAAAAAGCTCTGGTGTCAGGCACCGTATGCTTCCCTGTGAATTTGGGAATATTTAAAAGATATTCGACTGTCTCTTCGTAGTTCATCCTGTCACGGGTTCTACAAAACCAAAACCTCGCTCTGCACGCGGCCTCCCGCCTTAAAGAACCTCATGTATGAGGTGTCTTTTTCGATGGGCATTTTGCTGGTCTCGATGCTTATCATAACGCCTGCGTGAACAGGCCCTTTAATCTCGATCTTAGAACCTTTTCCCTTTTCAAGTATCATTTTGTAAAACTCAATGTCCGAGCGGATTGTGTCAAGATTCCTGTAAATCGCGTTCTTTTTCTCTTCCAGCTCGGGAAGTTTGCTCTCAAGTGCCTTGGCTTTCCAGCTTCCGCCTGCCTTGGCCTGAATAATCTCGGTCATTTCGGCAACAACGGTCTGAAGCTTCTCACTCTGGGCTTTCTCCTCATTGGTAAGACGCACAACCTCTTCGTAGGTCTTGGGTTCATAACCTGCGTGGATTATAGTCTTAATCTCGGTATTGTTGCCGGCGGAGCCTGATGTCACTCCAAGCATTCC
>JAGACI010000072.1 GCA_017614185.1 Lachnospiraceae bacterium
AATCAGAAGGCTTATTATCACCCTTTTTGATATCGCCGATAAAATAACGAATTAAAGTCGCCATATTCTTGATATCAGCGATAACACCATTATTTAAAGGATATGAAATATGAATGTTCGAAGGAGCCTTCTCGTACATTTCATATGCCGAATCACCATATGCAAACAGAGTGCTTTTATTCTCGATGGCAATCATGTTCTTCTCAACTACAACACTGTCATCGGCTCTGTTATATATCTTAATATTATTTGTTCCAAGGTCTATACCAAAAATGCTGCCAGACAATTTAAAATACCCCTTTCCGGTATGTTTTTCTTATAGAAAATATCCTAAATATATTACCATAAATGACATGCTAAAACAACTACGATATGATGCCTGATTCTTTACATTTATCAGTTATAAATGCAAGAATTTTATCGTCATCATGGTCGAAATCCTGCTTGTTAAGCCAGATAACATCGCTCTCTCTTTTAAACCAGGTTATCTGTCTTTTGGCAAAATGTCTTGTATCTCTTTTTATGATATAAACTGCTTCATCAAGTGTGCATTCACCTGATAAATAGCTAAGTATTTCTTTGTATCCCAGTCCCTGCATCGAGACATTTTCTTTGGTTAATCCGGCTTCTTTTAATCTTTTGACTTCTTCAACAAGGCCTTCATTAAGCATAATATCGACACGCTTTTCTATTCTGTCGTATACCGTGCTTCTCTCATCATTTAAGACAAAATAGCATGCGTTAAAAGCATTCTCTTTTGCCTTTTGAGACTCGTTGTGTTCTGATATCTTTTTGCCGGTTTCCTTATAAAACTCAAGAGCTCTTATCGTTCTTTTGACATTGTTTTTATGAATTGCCAAAGCACTTTCGGGATCAACCTTTTTTAGCTCTTCATGAAGATAATCGGCGCCCTTTTCCCTGGCAAGATTTTCAAGCTCATCTCTTATCTTTGAACCCTCTTCATTGTCATCAAACTCAATCCCTCTTAAAACGGCCTGGATATAAAAACCGGTTCCGCCAACAAGAATTGGAATATGGCCTCTCTCATAAATCCCGGGAATAATCTCATCACACATCTTTTTAAAGATAAAAACATTAAAGTCATCCTTGGGATCAAGGACATTGATAAGATGATGGGGTACTCCTTCTGTTTCTTCCTCTGTAACCTTTGCAGAACCTATATCCATACCTTTATAAACCTGCATGGAGTCGGCGCTAATTATTTCGCCTCCGACTGCTTTTGCAAGTTTAACCGATAATTTTGTTTTGCCAACTGCTGTAGGGCCGGTCAGGATAATCAAAGGGTTCTTTTTCATAATCAGATTATTCGTTTGAATTTCTTTTCAATCTCATATTTGCTCATTGAGAAGATGGTAGGTCTTCCGTGAGGACAGTTATAAGGATTATCAAGAGTCAAAAGTTCGTCTATAAGCTTATTGATTTCTTCAAGAGATAAGCGATTATTGCCTTTTACAGCTGCTTTACAGCTCATCGAAGCAATTTTTGCGCATATTACGGCAGGTTCAGTCTTTGAAGACATACCGCCTGTTTCGGAAAGCTCATCCAGGACTTCTTTAAACAGTTCAAGTTCATCACATCCGTAAAGGTCGGTCGGAACACTTCTTATTGCATATGAATTCCCGCCAAACTCTTCTATCTCAAATCCAAGATCAAGAAAATATTTAAGATAATCCTTGAGTATATTTTCCTCTCCCGCTCGAAGATTGACTACAAGCGGAGGATTAAGCATCTGGGAAGTGATTGTTTTCTTTCTGTAAGAGGCCATGAGTCTTTCGTATTTGACTTTCTCGTGTGCCGCATGCTGGTCAATGAAGAAAACTTTATCCTTAAAGGCAACAATCCAGTATGTATCAAAAATCTGGCCGATTATCTCGTATTCGCCTCTGGCATCAACAGACAAGACTCTGTCCTCAAAGAGCTCCATCTGAACGTTCTTCTCAACAATTACAGTATTTGAAGCCTTAAGAATATTTGAGGTGTCTTCTCTGACTGTTTCTCTTTTGGGGTCCGGACCGAGAATCTTATTTATCATTGCAGATTCTGTGGCATTTATAGGCCTTGAAAGAGGCATCGCGCCCATGTTTCTGTTTACTTCAAAAGGCTCAGGTCCTTTCTTTATTACAGGTGCGGCAGGTTTTTCCTCTGAAAGAACAACTTCGGGGATCATTTCTCTGACTTTGTAAGCCGCCGATATGGCAGAGCTGAAGAACACAGAAACATCCTCTCTGTTTATAAATCTGATATCAAGTTTTGATGGATGTACATTGACGTCAATTTCATCGGGAGCAATCTCAAAATTCAGGACACAAAAAGGGTATTTGTGCTGCATAAGATACTCTTTTGTTCCCTCTTCTATCGCCCTGTATAAAACCTGGCTTTGAACAAAACGCTTGTTAACAAATATAGTTTCAAAATTCCTGTTGGAACGGTTAAGAGCCGGCTTTCCGAGAAATCCGTTAAGTTTCATTCCCTTTTTCTCAACATCAATCGGAACAAGATTATCGGAAATCTCTTTGCCGTATATTCTGTATATAACCTCTTTTAAATTGCCGTTTCCCGAGGTATGAAAACGTACATTGTTGTTTATTATAAGCTGGAATGAAATATCCGGTCTGCATAAAGCCAGATTCTCCATCATATCGGAAATGTAGCCTCCCTCAGTCTGAGGCTGACGTAAAAACTTCTTTCTCGGAGGTGTATTAAAGAAAAGATTTCTAACGATAATCGTTGTGCCGGTTGGCGCACCAATCTCTTCGATTTCTCCTTCTTTCCCACCTTCAATCGTATATCTTACGCCTGTTAATGAATCATTTGTTTTGGTAATAATCTCAACCTGTGCAACAGCCGCAATACTCGATAAGGCCTCACCTCTAAAGCCAAGGCTTGTTATATAGTTTAAATCCTTGGCATCGTTAATCTTGCTTGTGGCATGTCTGAAAAAGGCAGTACGTACATCCTCTGCGGGAATACCTGCTCCGTTATCCGTAACTCTGATAAATGAAACTCCGCCTTCTTTGATTTCGACAGTAACAGCGCCTGCACCTGCATCAACGGAGTTCTCAACCAATTCCTTAACAACGTTAAGCGGTCTTTCAACTACTTCTCCGGCCGCTATTTTATCAATGGTTTCTTCGCTTAAAAGATGTATTTTTGCCATTTTGATTCACCACCATTCTACCAACGATTGTTCAACTTGCTTTGAAGCTTATACAAAGTATTCAGTGCATCTATGGGGGTTAAAGTACTGATATCAATCTCTTTTAATTCAGCCAGAACATCTTCGTCCTTAACGGTTGCAAACAAAGACATCTGACCCATATCAACTTCATCCGGCTTTTTGACTTTCTTACCGGGTTCATTTTTAAGATTGATATTGATGCTTTGAATCTTTTCGGTTATATCATTATCCGAAAGCTCGGCCACAATTTCTTTGGCTCTGTCTGTGACCATATCGGGAACACCTGCAAGCCTTGCTACCTGTATACCGTAACTCTTGTCGGCGCCGCCCTTTATAATCTTCCTTAAGAAAACTATATCCTCGCCCTGCTCTTTGACTGCTATGCAGTAATTGTTAACATTATCAATTTTGCCTTCGAGTTCAGTAAGTTCATGATAATGGGTTGCAAAAAGAGTCTTTGCACCAAGTATCTTTCTGTTACTGATATGCTCAATTACCGCCCATGCAATTGCAAGCCCGTCAAAAGTCGATGTTCCTCTTCCGATTTCATCAAGAATTAAAAGTGAATCTGAAGTTGCATTCCTTAAGATGTTCGCAACTTCGTTCATCTCAACCATAAATGTTGACTGTCCACTTGATAAGTCATCGGATGCGCCCACTCTTGTAAATATTCTGTCGCAGATACCGATATTGGCACTCTTTGCGGGAACAAAGCATCCAATCTGTGCCATCAGAACAATAAGAGCAGACTGCCTCATATATGTGGACTTACCGGCCATGTTGGGTCCGGTAATTATAGAAATCTGATTTTTACCGTTATCAAGATAAGTATCGTTTGG
>JAGACI010000002.1 GCA_017614185.1 Lachnospiraceae bacterium
ATTGGTCCATAATAAGAAAGGAAAAATGGAACTGAAAACATACGAATTTGGCAATCCCGAGGCGGATATTATATTGATCCAGCTGGTGGATGAGCATGATCTTAAAGCAATAGAAAAAGAGACTTTGGCAATTGCAACATACACCGATATGCCTTTCAGACTTGTTGCTATTGAGATAAACAGCTGGAACGAGGATTTATCTCCGTGGAAAGTTCCGGCGGTCTTTGGAAATGAAGGCTTTGGTGATGGCGCCTCAAAGACACTTGAGGAAGTACTAAAACTATGCGCAGATAAAAGCAAGACCTATTATATAGGTGGCTATTCTCTTGCCGGCCTTTTTGCATTGTGGGTAGCTTATCAAACCGATGTGTTTAGCGGTGTGGCAGCGGCTTCTCCTTCAATGTGGTTTCCGGATTTCATAGACTATATGAAGAATCATGAAATTCATGTCGACAAGGTGTATTTAAGCCTTGGCAATAAAGAAGAAAAAACGAAAAACACGACTGTATCGACTGTCGGAAACAGGATAAAAGAAGCGCAGGACTTTCTTACAAAAAGCGGAATCGAATCCTTCCTCGAATGGAATGAAGGAAACCATTTCAGGGATATGGATATACGCACCGCAAAGGCATTCGCCTGGGTCATGGCAAATAATAACACTTGACAATAATAAAGAATAAACATAAAATATCCCATAAATAAAGACACAAAGACTGTGACGAAGACAGTACCGCTTAGATGAAAGGCAAAGAGAGCCGGGGTTGGTGAGAGCCGGCGCGAGTAGTCCATCCGGGAAAATCACTTCCGAGTCGCAAACCGAAATCATAAGAAAGTAGGATTTGCCGTAAGCTTCGCGTTAGGAAGCATCGCATCGTAAAGCAATTCTAGAATTGCAGAGCCGTGCGCGTAACAGGTGGTTAAGCGAATCCAGGGGTTCGTCCTATTACAGGACGGACCCTTTTCATTTTCATCAAAAGAAAGGACCCAGAAATGTACAAGAAAGTTTCGACAGACCTAAACTTTGTTGCTCGTGAAAAAGAAGTAGAGCAGTACTGGAAAGACAACAACATCTTTGAAAAGAGTATGGACAACCGTAAAAAAGGTGAGACATACACCTTCTACGACGGACCTCCGACAGCTAACGGAAAGCCCCATATCGGTCACGTTCTTACCCGTGTAATCAAGGATATGATTCCCAGATACCGCACCATGAAAGGATACATGGTTCCCAGAAAAGCCGGATGGGATACCCACGGTCTTCCCGTAGAACTTGAGGTTGAGAAGCTTCTTGGCCTTAACGGAAAAGAGCAGATCGAAGAATACGGCATGGAGCCCTTCATCGAGAAGTGTAAGGAATCCGTTTGGAAATACAAAGGAATGTGGGAGGATTTCTCCGGCACAGTAGGTTTCTGGGCTGACATGGACAACCCCTACGTTACTTATCATGATGACTATATCGAGTCCGAGTGGTGGGCTCTCAAGGAAATCTGGAACAAGGGCCTTTTATACAAGGGCTTCAAGATTGTTCCTTACTGCCCTCGTTGCGGTACCCCTCTTTCAACCGCTGAGGTTTCTCAGGGCTATAAGACGGTAAAAGAGCGTTCCGCAATCGTTCGCTTCAAGGTTGTGGGCGAGGATGCTTACTTCCTTGCATGGACCACAACACCCTGGACACTTCCTTCAAACGTTGCACTTTGCATGAACCCCAATGAAGAGTACTGCAAGGTAAAAGCCGCTGACGGATATACATATTACATGGCAAAAGCACTCCTTGACACAGTTCTCGGAAAACTTGCCACAGAGGACAACAAGGCATATGAAATCCTTGAGACATACAAGGGTAAAGACCTTGAGTACAAAGAGTACGAGCCTCTCTTCAAGTGCGCTGCAGATGTAGCCGCGAAGCAGAACAAGAAGGGCTTCTTCGTAACATGCGATAACTACGTTACCATGTCAGACGGTACCGGTATCGTACATATCGCTCCTGCATTCGGTGAAGACGATGCCAACGTAGGACGTAACTACGACCTTCCCTTCGTTCAGTTCGTTGACGGCAAGGGCGAAATGACAGCAGAGACTCCTTTCGCCGGTTTATTTGTTAAAAAGGCAGACCCCGAGGTATTAAAAGACCTTGACGCAAGAGGACAGCTTTACGATGCTCCCAAGTTCGAGCACGAATATCCTCACTGCTGGAGATGCGATACTCCTCTTATCTACTATGCACGTGAGTCATGGTACATTAAAGAGACAGCGGTAAGAGACGACCTTATCAGAAACAACAACACAGTTAACTGGATTCCCGAGTCAATCGGTAAGGGAAGATTCGGTAACTGGCTTGAGAATATTCAGGACTGGGCAATCTCCCGTAACCGTTACTGGGGTACTCCCCTTAACATCTGGGAGTGTGAGTGCGGTCACCAGGAGTGCATCGGAAGCAGAGAAGAGCTTAAGAAGTTAAGCGGAAACGATGCTGCCGACACAGTAGAACTTCACAGACCTTACATCGATGAGATTACCTGCAAGTGTCCCAAGTGCGGCGGCACAATGAAGAGAGTACCCGAAGTACTTGACTGCTGGTTTGACTCAGGTGCAATGCCTTTTGCACAGCACCATTATCCTTTTGAAAATAAGGAGCTCTTCGAGGCACAGTTCCCTGCACAGTTTATCTCTGAGGCAGTTGACCAGACCAGAGGATGGTTCCACTCACTTATGGCGGAATCAACACTCCTTTTCAACAAGGCTCCTTATGAGAACGTAATCGTCCTTGGCCACGTTCAGGATGAGAACGGTCAGAAGATGAGTAAGTCCAAGGGTAACGCAGTTGATCCCTTCGATGCTTTGGAAAAATATGGCGCAGACGCCATCAGATGGTACTTCTACATCAACTCAGCACCTTGGCTTCCCAACAGATTCTCCGGTGACACCGTTACCGAGGGTCAGAGAAAGTTCATGGGTACCCTTTGGAACACATACGCTTTCTTCGTACTCTATGCAAACATCGACAACTTCGATGCTTCCAAGTACAAACTCGAGTACGACAAGCTTCCTGTAATGGATAAGTGGGTTCTTTCCAAACTTAACACCACAGTTGGAGAGGTAGACGACGATTTGGCCAACTACAGAATCCCCGAAGCTGCAAGAGCACTTCAGGAGTTCGTAGACGACCTTTCAAACTGGTACGTAAGAAGAAGCAGAGAGCGTTTCTGGGCTAAAGGCATGGAGCAGGACAAGATCAACGCTTACATGACTCTTTACACATCTCTTGTAACCATTTCAAAAGCAGCTGCTCCCATGATTCCTTTCATGACAGAGCAGATTTACTTAAACCTTGTATATAACATCGATAAGACTCAGCCTGAGTCCATCCACCTTTGCGACTTCCCTGAAGTTAAGAAGGAGTGGATTGATACAGAACTTGAGGCTTCCATGAAGGAAGTACTTAATGCGGTTGTACTTGGTCGTGCTGCAAGAAACACAGCCAATATCAAGAACCGTCAGCCTATCGGCAAGATGTTTATCAAGGCAGAGAAGGAACTTGGCGACTTCTACACAGAGATCATCAGAGATGAGCTCAATGTTAAGGAAGTTGAGTACACAGATGATGTAAGAGAGTTCACTTCTTACTCCTTCAAGCCTCAGCTTCGTACCGTAGGACCTAAATACGGTAAGCAGCTCGGCGGCATTCAGAAAGAGCTTGCTTCACTTGACGGAAACAAGGCTATGGATGAGCTTAACACCAACGGCGCTCTTAAGTTCATGGTAGGTGATGTAGAGGTAGAACTTACCAAGGATGATCTTCTTATCGAGATGACCAAGAAGGAAGGCTTTGAGGCAGTTGAAGATTACGGCGTAACCGTTGTTCTTGACACCAACCTCACACCCGAACTCATCGAGGAAGGTTTCGTCCTTGAGGTTATCAGCAAGATTCAGACCATGCGTAAGGACATCAACTTCGAAGTTATGGACCGCATCAAAGTCGGCATCACAGGAAATGACAAGCTTGCTGAAGTCGTTAAGAAGAACGAGTCAGCCATCGCCACCAAGGTTCTTGCAGATGTAATCTCCACAACAGAGAATTTTGCAAATGCAAAGAGCTGGAACGTAAACGGCGAAGAAGTAACCATCTCCGTAGAGAAGAACTAGATGTGCAGGTTGGGGACAGGCTCCGATTGCACATAAAAAAGCAAAATAAAAGCAGGGCACATTTTACATGTGTCCTGCTTTTTTACGTGCAATCGGGGCCTGTCCCCACCTGCACATCCAGCGTATGGACTACAAAAGTATAGTATGCGTTAATTTTCAAATATTTAATTGTATATATATTACAAATAAAGAAAAAAAGAAGTATTCGTGGTATGCTTGTAGATAGAACGAAGAGGGGTTGATTTTATGATTAGTATAATTAATAGTTTGCTTTCGAACATTGAGAATTCTGAAGAGAGAGAACTGGTTGCATTTGGATTAAGAAGATTAGTCAAAATGACAATCTCTATTCTGGCTATTGGGATTATAGGTGCAATTTGGGGAGTTGCCCTTTACCTTTATATATTTATGGGAACTTTTGCGTGCTTAAGAGTGTTTGCTGGTGGATTTCACATGAAAACGGAACTGTCATGTGGAATCATATCCAGCCTTTTTGTTGTAGGAAATGCTATGCTGATAAGGTTTATGCCAAGTGAATTTTACAGCAATGTAGGCCTGCTTATTTTTACTCTGATTTTATCTGCTTTGATATGGATTATTTGCCCTGTTGAGAATGCGAATAAAAGGCTATATGTATCTGAACAAAAGAAATTCAGATGGATTACCAGAATTATCTTGTTGTTTGAATTATCGCTTTGTACGCTTGCTTTTTGTTATAACAGTATATTTTTTGTGATTCTTTCCATTAGCATTATCTCTGTTGGCATTTTGGTTTCTATGCAGAAAATAATTAATGAAAGAGGATAGAAGAAAATGAGGAATAACCTTGATATTGCAATTTGTGACGATGAGAAGATTACGTGCTGTGATGTCGAAAGAATGACTAATATCATCTCGGAGGAAATAAATTGTTCAATCAGGACATCAGTTTATCATACGGGAGAGAGTTTAATCGAGAGACTTAAGATTGGAGAGCATTATGATTTCCTGATTCTTGACATAGAATTGTATGAGCTTAACGGCGTATGTGTGGGAAAATATTTGCGTGAGACACTTCATGATTTTTATACACAGATTATTTTTATATCATCAAAGCAAACATATGCTATGCAGTTGTTTTCGGTTCAACCGCTTGATTTTTTGACCAAACCATTAAAAAGGGAAGAATTGAAGAACACTATTTTGCGTGGACTAGAAATGAGAGGGCGCTCTGAGAGCATTTTGCAGTGCAGGATAGGGAAAGGGATTGTAAATATCCCATGCAAAAATATTCTTTATCTGACAAGCGAAAAACGTATAATAAGGGTTGTATGTGCAAGCGAGGACGTCTCCTTTTATGGAAAGCTGTCTGATATATCAAAAAAACTTCCCAATAACTTTCAACAGACGCATAACTCATTTATTGTAAATCTTAATGCAATTAGAGCGTATTATCCGGATCGTATTATGATGATAAATGGCGATGTGATTAGCATTAGTCGAAAATTTAGCAAAGAATTCAAAAATAGATTATTTAATTAGTTTAAAGGAAAGACATGGGCTTATATTTTATTCATTTTCTTTTTGTATTTCTGCAAATGCTTGTTACAAAGCTATTTATAAAGGATTTTCTTTCGGAAAAATGGGAAAAACCATATGCTAGTTTATCATTAGATAACTTATGGGTCATCGGAATCTTTTCGATTAATGTATTAATAAATAACAGAATCCTTAACTTTTCTGCTGCGGTATTGTTTACATTTATCCTTACTATTAGTTTTTATGGTCCATATTGGAAAAAAGCGCTTGTATCTATTTTGTGTACCTTGCTGGCGGCAAGTTGTGAGTTTTTAAGCGAAATCATTCTGTCGCCAATAAAAGTTGATGGAATTCTCTTTGTTGCCCATTTGCTGACTATCATTCTTTTGTTGATTATTGAAAGGATGGTGGGAATCATACTTAGAAGAAATCGAGGAATTGATATTCTTGGTAAAGAGGTAATTCTTCTCTACATATTACCTTTTCTTTCTTTTGCAATACTATATTGCATCACTTATGGAGATATTGAATATAAGTATTTGCTAGTTGCCAGTGCATCATCGGCTGGAATCTGTATTATTGCTTTGCTTCTTTATAATGGAATTTCTAAACAAATTCAGGAGAAAGTTGAAAACGCAATTTTAGAAAAACAGGTTGAAAGCTTTAAAAATGAACTTGACACCATTCAAAAAACTGAGAGGAAAATTCAAAATCTCAGGCATGATATGAGACATCATTTGTTGGAAATAGAAGGGCTTGCTGCAAGGAATAAGACAAATGAAATACAGACTTATATCGGAGAACTGAGAAAATCTATCGCTGATGGTTATAAAACTGTCAACACGGGGGCATATGAGATAGACAGCTTACTTAATTATTTGCTTGATGATGCCCAAAAAAAACTGATTAATGTTGAAACGGACATTATAATTCCGGAGGACCTTGAAGTATCAGGCTATAAATATAGCGTGATTATCGGTAACTTGTTGGAAAACGCTATTGAGGCATCCTTTAAATCAATTCAAAAATACCTTAGGATAGAAATGAGAGTAGAGAAGGGGATTCTTCGTCTTAAGATTATTAATTCTTATAATCGTTCAATAAAGCCTTCTAGCGGCATAGGATATAAAAGGTCGGGACACGGAATTGGTTTAAGAAGTGTCAAGGATTTGGTGGTGGAACAGAAAGGTGAATACGTAATAAAAACGGATGATGATTTTTATACTGCGGAGGTTATACTTTATATTGCCTAGACAATATAGAAAATGTTAATTATTACATCTTTAAGGCTATTTTTTACATGAAGATCATTGTCCTTCTCTTTTCATGCTATGATGAAAAAAAGAGAGGAGGAGAATAAATGAAGAACAGGATTCTAAAAGCCTTAGTTTTATTAGGACATTTGGGCACTAGTATTGAGGTTAATACAGAATGCGTATGGGGCTTATATCAGGAGAAAGAGCCCAGCTCTGTTGAGTATTTAAGATATTTAAAACAAAACGAGAACAAGAACTGATGTAAATGCAGGGACAGGTGTCCCCGCATTTTGTTTTTTAGAAAGGGGTATTATGCTTATTATGAAAAAGAAGGTATTATCATTTACATTGTCAAGTCTAGTTTTACTGGTATCGTTTTTCAGTAACAGATTAACAGTAGTAGCCGCAAATTCCGAGACTAATGATTTGGTGAAGCCAGGAGAAGCCGTTCTTGTGGAAGATATCGGGATGGAACTTGATGAGATTGAGGAAAACATTGTAGAACATCCATACGGCGGTGGAGAATTATCCGTACCTCCGAAGAAAAGAATAATGGCCAAAAGGGAGATGGCTATTTCGAATACCGATCCGAATTATGCAATCTTTGTTACCAATGAAGATGTGGATCAAAGGGAGATTGAATCCCCCGGTGAAATGAGGTGGTACAGATTTAGCTTAGAACAGACAAGCAAAGTTTCTATCTTGCTTCAAATGGTTGATTCTCTTGATGCAGACATTTATGTATTTAAGCTTAACGAAGAAACTTATCAATTAGAGTATCTTGAAGGCTGCGCTCGGGGTGGTGTCGGCGAACTTGAATATTACACATCTGTACTAAATCAAGGTATTTATTTCTTCGCTATTAACGGCTATGAAAGCACTGGTTTGTACGCTTTTGCTTTTTTCCAGAGCACATTGGATTCCAACTGGGAGATTAATGATAAAGCATCTCTTGCAACAAATTTTGAAATTGGTGATAATACATTTGCAGGAATTCTGGATACACCAAGCGATATTGATTTCTACAAGTTCTCTGTCACTAAGCCGACGCTGTTTAATTACACATTTTTATCTGAGAACGGATATTCTTTTGTTTATGTCGGTAGCCAAGGTGATGAATCAGGCCTTTTTACAATTGCAGGTTTAGGTGATAACTATAAGGTTGCGAAACCTGGGACATATTATTATGCAGTGTATTCAGAGAATGGCGCATATTCCTCAGAAAATGCATATTCTCTCAAATTCCAAAAAGTTAGTAGCTTGAGTGGCGATTCAAGAGCAAATATTTGGGGGATAAGTACAGAAGCTGGTATCGTTTTTGAAACCAATGAAACTGGAACAATATATTATGTCAACGGTAATAATATTGATATCAGCTATTTGTATTCTCAGGAAATCAATAGTTCAGTAGGAAATCAATCATATTATATTACCATTCAGAACAGTCTTGTGAATCGAGTCGACTTAAGCCAATCCGGATTGCCAAGGCCAGTTTTTTATCACAGTTCTACGCGACCGGCCATGGATGTGAATAAAAAACCTGCTCTAAAACTCACATTATATGGTGAACATGACATGTATTTAGTACATTGTAAATGTGATGGACCTTTTTCTATGAATAACTATTGGATAGATTTTGGCGCGGTGACTGTTATAGTTGATCCAGATACGGGAAAACTTATAGAAATATCTGATTTCAATTATTTTTATGATTTTGCGCCTGTTGGAACTAATACAATTACAGTATTATATCCGTATAGAGACTTTATCTGGGTTCAATAAGATAGAGAGGAGAGTGTTATGGATATTAAACTAAATGGATTCACTGAAAGAACAGTAAAGCTTACCCCCGAAAATATGCTTAGTTCTGAATTCGCTGCAAAAAACAAAGAGCGTTATATTTCCGATGAAGTAAACAGATTTGAGCCGGATAAATGGGATGGTGGAGCTCCCTTTGATGTTTCTATTTCAGAAGAAGGGTTTAAAGCTTACATTAATTTTTTGAATCGTTCAGTACAAACGAAATCTGACAAAACGGGTGCGGAAAATGAGATAGAGGTAAAAATAGATAGTGCTGATTGGTTAAATCCACTGTTGGTTTTCAATAAATATCTTGAATCTTCTCGAACCACTAGTGGGTACATTTCCATTGAAAATAAATGCGAATTGGCTCTAAAAGCTTATGCGGAATCATATGATGAACTTGTTAGTAAGTACGATAAGGGATTAAATGAGGTACGCTTCATTCGTGATGAAAGCACAGAAAAAGGTTATCGAGAGATGACTTTGGAAGACGAATTGAAGTGGCTCGAGGATGATTTCGCGCTTACCGTAGAGCATATCAGAATCGGCGAGGAAGTGTTTGAAAAGTACAAAGACAGAAGAGAAGAATATTATAATGAGATGGAGAGATTAGTCTCTGCAGGCAAAATGAGAGAACCCGACAGGCTGCTTGAAGAGATAGAACACTTCAGAAAGCGTTTGCAGGAGAAGACACCGGCTAATCTTACGGAATGTCTGATGAATGCTAAAACAGAATTTCTCAATCTATATCTGAATCGTCAAGAAAATGGACTTAGTATTTCTGATATGCTTAAGCAGATCAGAATATTCTCAAAATAAAACATATATGTGCAATCGGGGCCTGTCCCCAATTGCACAATATGCGTCCTGCTTTTTTACGTGCAATCGGGGCCTGTCCCCAACCTGCACATCCGGCCCCAAACCCCAACCTGCACATCCGGGCCTTGCTGGTTCTGCCTACCCTGCCAGGTCCACCTGCTGCATGGTGCCGGCGACACCGGATTCGTAGAGGAACATTCCGGTGGAGCGGAGGCGTGCAGTGTCAAGGTTGTCATCGTCTTTATAGTGGAAATTGGTGCCGGCGCGGCCAAGATAGATGGCGCCTACGCCCTTGTCTGCAAGGGAGTAAAGTGTATCTGTGCCGTCGGCCTCCTTGATCCAAATCTTTACTTTGTTCCAGATTTCATCATTTTCATCAATCCAGCCGTTTCGGTCTGAATCGTACTTCGAAAGATCATAGAAGCCGTCTCCGGTCTTGGTGCCAAAAAGCTCACCACCGTCGTTGATAACGCCGTCCTCGTTAAGGTCGAGGGCAAGCATTCCTGTGCCGGGACCGAAGGCGTGGATTTCATCCTTAACACCGTCGCAGTCCAAATCAAAGAAGAATTTCTGGTCGGAAATCTCAGCCACTTCGCTGTCCAGATTGATAACCAGAGGATCGCAGAAGTTTACGTTCTGGGCAAAAGTCTGTCCGTACTCAGCGTAGAATGTGCGGCTCATGGAAACATCCAGATTAAACTGGATTTCGCGTCCCGTTGAATCCACTACAGTTCCCGCAGTGGAGAAAGAATAGGCTTCATACTCGGTGTATGAATAATTCTCCTCATAAAGAAGCGTAATCTGATTGGCAGGCTGTACCTCGGTGCTGCAATCCACACACTCTGTGGCATTCCAGGCATCCTTGGTGCTTTGATACTTTTTGTCCTTGTTAAAAAGCTCTTCTAAGTACCTGATGATGTGCTGCCTGAACTCATCGATTGCCCTTAAGGGATCCGATTCCGTGATTCGATCCGACTTGGAAATCCTTGATATAGGCCTTCCGCTGCTCATCATGGAAAGAATTTCGTCAACGCTTGCCGCATTGCCGGAAAGCTGGCTTTCCGCTTCTTCTCCTTTCTCTGAGGTCTCTCCGTCCTTTTGGTTGTTTACGTCCCTGTCAAATAAGCCGGCAAAGCTTCCGGGCATATTTGCACCATTACCCACATATGAACCGATGGCCTTTTTCTGGTAGGTCTGGGTCACAGCGTAGGTGTTGGTGGATTCCATTCCGAGGTTGAAAGAATTGATTTTCATGGTTTTCCCTCCTTATGGAATGATATAGATTTTGCGGATTTTACCCTAAAAAAGGGCAAAAAAGTACCTCCAACAAGACACTGGCAAAATGTCCCGCCGGAAGTACCATCCATGGTCATAGTATATATCGGCAAAATCGTAAGAATCTTTAACCTACCTTGTAAAAAAACTTCTATCCAATTATAATAAATCCGTCCACGAATTTTCACCCGGAGGGAACTAAATGATCAGATTTATAATTATTATTCTTTATATATTGGTATTTTTCATCTTAAGCATCATCCTTTTGCCCCTTGAATGGCTCCTTGGCCTCTTCAACAAGAGAGCAATGAGAAACTCCAGCCTTCGAATCATCAAGGCCGTTTTCGGCACCATCGTATTCTTGGCAGGAACCAAACTTGAAGTAAGAGGACTTGAGAACGTGCCCGACGATCAGCCTGTACTTTACGTAGGCAACCACAGAAGCTTTTTCGACATCGTAATCAGCATGATGTACGTAAAGAGAGTCACCGGCTACGTTTCAAAGAAGGAGAACAAGAAAGTTCCCTTCCTCGCTCAGTGGATGGTGAACCTTAACTGCCTCTTCCTTGACAGAAGCGACATTAAGCAGGGACTTAACACCATTCTTAAAGCCATTGAGCTGGTGAAGGACGGCTATTCAATCTGCATTTTCCCCGAGGGCACCAGAAACAAGGAGAACGACACCTTCCTTCCTTTCCATGAGGGAAGTTTCAAAATAGCACAAAAGAGCGGATGCCTCATTCAGCCCTTTGTTTTCTACAACTCGGCTGCAATCTTCGAGGATCACGCTCCCAAAGTAAAGAAGGCCCACGTGGTGCTTCAGTATCTTCCTCCCATCGACATGAAAGCCATGGAAAAGGAGGAGGCAAAGCACATCGGAGCCTACACTCAGAAACTTATCGAGGACGCCTACTTCGCAATAAAGGACGAAGCAGCCAACCAATAAAAGCGAACCGCAACAGACGACGGATCAATAATCGCTGTCTGACGGCGCCACAAAATAGTCACCTGAAAGGATTTGTGCAAGCATGTAGATATAAGCTGCATTGCTTCGCAAATCCTTTAATTTATATTCATCTTTATCATATATATAATCTTCTGAGGAAAAATTCCGTCCTCTAAAATAATGCTCATGGTTCTTTATTACGCTGGCGTACTCATCATTGGTAAGCACGTAGTTTGAGGTGGATAGAATAACCATGTTCCAAAGAAGACTCTCGAAAGAATCATCCCCGTCAATTGTAGAAACCATAAACGAATCGTCTCTTGCAGCCTGGGAAATCACCTCTCCGCTCTTCATTAAGGTCTTCATGAGAGACTGGCATTTTGCCACGGAAACGGCCTTCCTGGTAAGCATGTAAGTAACCGATGAATAGAGGTTCCAGTGGTCTGCCTCAATATCAAGGTTCGAAGGCAAAAGGTCGTTTGCGTAGGTGTAGTAGGTCTGAAGGCCGGAAGCTCTGTAAAGCTCTGCCGCTGCGGAAGCAAGCACAGAGGAATCCGGTGAGGAGGAAGATACGGCTTTTTCCTTCTCTAAATATTTCCAGGCCATGTCGGCAGCCTTAAGACAGATGGAGGCATACTCTGCGTCCACGTCCTTATAAATATAGGAAAACTTCGCCATAACTGCGGCGAAAGCAGCGCTCGCAGTATTATCCACAGGGCCAAGGTTATAGGTGACGGACACGTTGTCGTTAACGGTATAAAGGCTTCTGTAAACGCCTCCGCTTGTCTCATCCTGCAAAGACAGCATCCAGACGGACTGGTGATAAAGCTGGTCAAGAATTCTGATGTCGCCGGCGTCGTTGGTGAATTCCTCAAAGGACATGGGGAACAGCTCGTAAGCCGTAAGAAGAGTCATCATGGTCTCGGCGGCAACAGTCACATCCTGGGTTCCGTTTTCATCCGTAATCCAGCCGCCTTGAAGGATCTTTTCCACTTCGGCGCCCTTGGTGTCCCTGGCCTTAACGGTAATTCGCTTCTCACGAACCATATCAAGGACGTCCAAAGCGTCGGGCACAATGTCCCTGATCAAATCATCCGTAATCACAAAAGGATAACTTTCCCCAAGACCCGCGCACTTAATATAGTAGTTTCCGGGAATGGTCAGCTCGGTGAAATATCCGTAGCCAAGGGGCGCAGAGCCGTTACCGGGATTTCTTTTGGTCTTAACCACTCCGCTAAAGGCTCTTCTGCCCGTATCCGCGTCGATGATTTCGAAGGTCTGGGGAATTGATGCCGAGGTAAAAACAGCTACTTTCTCAGCCTCGGATTCAAAGCCGGCCTTGTCCGTTACGATGTGGGGTAAAACTACGGGAACTGTATCATAAAGATGAGGCTCTTCGTTCATGCTTAGGAACTCTTCGGCCTCATTCACATACTCCATCCTGAAACCGGGAACTGCGCAGGACACAAGGAGACTCATGACGCATGCAATTGTAATAATCGGGAATGTTTTGGATTTCATAAACATATTATAGCGCTGATGGAGCAGGGGAGAAAAGGAGAATTTTTCATACATCATTGTAAATATGCAGAAAATAAGCTAAAATAAAAACAATCTTGGCTTTTAAGGAGGATTAGTTTTGAAGAAGAACACTATTCAGAAATTCGACAAAGACCTTTTTAAACGCAGTGTACTCTACAATGTCAAAACTCTGTACCGTAAGACCTTAGAGGAAGCTACGGATCAGCAGATTTTCCAGGCAGTGTCCTACGCTATAAAAGATGCGGTAGTCGATCACTGGCTCACAACCCAGAAAGAATATGAGAAAGAGGATCCCAAGACACTCTACTATTTATCCATGGAGTTTCTTATGGGACGTGCCCTCGGAAACAACATTATAAATTTGAAGGCCTATAAGCCCGTGAAGGAAGCTCTTGAAGAACTGGGACTTAACCTTGATGTGGTTGAAGATCAGGAGCCCGATGCAGCCCTTGGAAACGGCGGTCTTGGAAGACTTGCGGCATGTTTCCTTGATTCCCTGGCAACCTTAGGCTACAACGCATACGGCTGCGGTATCAGATACAGATACGGAATGTTTAAACAGGAAATCCGTGACGGCTACCAGGTGGAGGTTCCCGACAACTGGCTTGTTAACGGAAATCCCTTCGAACTTAGAAGACCCGAGTACACCAAGATTGTTAAATTTGGCGGCTACGTCAACGTATATATGGACGAGAAAGGCAGAAACAATTTCGTCCAGGAAGATTATCAGTCAGTTAAGGCCATTCCCTACGACCTTCCCGTTGTGGGCTATGGAAACGGTATCGTAAACACCTTAAGAATATGGGACGCAGAGCCCGTTGAGTGCTTCAAGCTTGAGTCCTTCGACAAGGGTGATTACCAGAGAGCCGTTGAGCAGGAAAACCTGGCAAGAAACATCTGCGAGGTCCTCTACCCCAACGACAACCACTATGCCGGCAAGGAATTAAGACTTAAACAGCAGTACTTCTTCATTTCCGCCTCCGTTCAGGAAGCAGTCGAGAAGTACTTAAGAACACACGACGACCTTCACAAGTTCCACGAGAAGGTTGTGTTCCAGCTTAACGATACACATCCCACAGTGGCTATTGCAGAGCTCATGAGAATCCTCATGGATGAGCATTATTTCACATGGGAGGAAGCATGGGAAGTTACTTCAAAGACCTGTGCTTACACCAACCACACAATCATGTCGGAGGCTCTGGAGAAATGGCCCATTGAGCTTTTCTCAAGACTTCTTCCCAGAATCTATCAGATTATCGAGGAGATCAACTCCAGATTTATCCGTCAGATTCATGACAAATACGACAATACCGGCGTGAACGTCGACGAGAAAATCCGTAAGATGGATATCATCTACGACGGCCAGGTTAAGATGGCTCACCTTGCAATCGTAACCGGTTTCTCCGTAAACGGCGTTGCAAGACTTCACACCGAGATTCTTAAAAACCAGGAACTTAGGGACTTCTACGAGATGTATCCCGACAAGTTCAACAATAAGACAAACGGTATCACCCAGCGTCGTTTCCTCCTTCACGGCAATCCCCTTCTTGCGGATTTCGTAACAGGAAAGATCGGCGACGACTGGATTACAGATTTACCTCAGATTTCCAAACTGAAAGTTTATGCAGACGATGCTAAGGCTCAGCAGGAGTTTATGAACATCAAGTACAAGAACAAGGTTCGTCTGGCTGAGTACATCGCAGAGCATAACGGCATCGAGGTTGATCCCAGATCAATTTTTGACGTGCAGGTTAAGAGACTTCACGAGTACAAGAGACAGCTCTTAAACATCCTTCACGTAATCTATCTTTACAACAACCTTAAAGAGCATCCCGAGATGGACTTTACCCCTCGTACATTTATTTTCGGGGCAAAAGCAGCAGCGGGCTACGCAACAGCAAAACTCACCATTAAACTCATTAATTCCGTTGCAGATGTGGTCAACAATGACCCCGTAATCGACGGAAAGATTAAGGTTGTCTTCATCGAGGACTACAGGGTTTCAAACGCTGAGCTTATCTTTGCTGCAGCAGATATTTCAGAGCAGATTTCAACGGCATCTAAAGAGGCTTCCGGAACCGGTAACATGAAGTTCATGCTTAACGGCGCGGTTACCATCGGAACCATGGACGGTGCCAACGTTGAGATTGTTGAGGAAGTTGGAGAAGAAAACGCTTTTATCTTCGGATTATCATCGGAAGAGGTAATAAACTACGAGCAGCGCGGCGGCTACAACCCCAATGATATCTTCAATTCTGACCCGGATATCAGAAAGGTTCTTATGCAGCTTATTAACGGCACCTTTGCAGAGGGCGACCCGGATCTCTTCAGACCTCTTTACAACTCTCTTCTTAACACTCAGAACTCTTCAAGAGCCGACACTTACTTTATCCTTAAGGACTTCAAGTCCTACGCAGAGGCTCATAAGAAGATTGAGGAAGCATATAAGGACGAGAAGAGATGGGCCAAGATGGCAATGCTTAACGTGGCCAGTGCCGGCAAGTTTACTTCCGACAGAACTATCCAGGAGTATGTGGACGATATCTGGCATCTTGATAAGGTGACAGTTAAATAATTAATTATAAAGGAAAAATATCAGCATGATCGAATTAACAAAAGGCGGAGCTTACCTGGTTAAGGGTACCACCCTTATAGAGGAGAATTCAGGTGAAGCTTCAAGCTACAACAAGGAAGAAGCCTTAAAGGGCACCATGGCATATGGCATCCTTAAGGCACACAACACATCCGATAACATGGATAAGCTTAAGATTCGTTTCGACAAGCTTACATCCCATGACATCACGTTTGTAGGTATCATCCAGACAGCAAGAGCATCGGGCCTTGAGAAATTCCCCATGCCCTATGTTCTCACCAACTGCCATAACTCACTTTGCGCAGTAGGCGGAACCATCAACGAAGATGACCACATGTTTGGACTTACCTGTGCCAAAAGATACGGCGGAATCTACGTTCCTCCTCACCAGGCAGTAATCCACCAGTTTGCCCGTGAGATGCTTGCAGGCGGCGGCAGAATGATTCTTGGCTCCGACTCCCACACCCGTTACGGTGCTCTGGGTACCATGGCCATGGGTGAAGGCGGTCCCGAGCTTGTTAAGCAGCTTCTTAACCAGACCTACGACATCGACAGACCCGGCGTAGTTGCTGTTTACATGGAGGGTGAGCCCTCATTTGGCGTTGGACCTCAGGACGTGGCTCTTGCCATCATAGGTGCCGTATTTAAAAACGGCTACGTTAAGAACAAGGTAATGGAATTTGTGGGCCCCGGCGTCGCAAAGCTTTCCGCAGATTTCAGAATCGGCGTTGATGTAATGACCACCGAGACCACCTGTCTTTCATCCATCTGGCAGACAGATGCAGAGATTGAAGAGTTCTACGCGATCCACAACAGACCCGAGGATTACAAGGAACTTAAGCCCGCTGACGTGGCTTACTATGACGGCGTAATCAAACTTGATCTTTCTAAGGTTAAGCCCATGATTGCAATGCCTTTCCATCCCAGCAACACTTACACGATTGAGGAACTGAACGCTAACCTCGATGACATCTTAGCTGATGTTGAGGCAAAAGCGAAAGTATCTCTGGGAGAGAATGTAAACTTTACTTTAAGAGACAAGATTAAGAACGGAAAACTTTACGTAGACCAGGGTATCATCGCAGGATGTGCCGGCGGCGGATTTGAGAATATCTGTGCTGCGGCAGACATCATGGATGGCAAGTTCATAGGTTCAGACGGTTTTACCTTCAGTGTATATCCCGCATCAATGCCCATATACATGGAACTTATCAAGAATGGTTCCGCAGCGAAACTTATGGAGAGCGGAGCAGTGCTTAAGACAGCATTCTGCGGACCCTGCTTCGGTGCAGGCGATACACCTGCCAACAACGGCTTCTCCATCAGACATTCAACCCGTAACTTCCCTAACCGTGAGGGAAGTAAGCTTCAGAGCGGACAGATTGCATCCGTTGCACTTATGGATGCAAGATCAATTGCCGCTACAGCAGCCAACAAAGGTTACCTTACTCCTGCAACAGAGTTTGACGGTACATTTGGAAAATACAAATATCACTTTGACACCAAGATTTATGAGAATCGTGTATTTGATTCAAAGGGTGTTGCGGATCCTAACCAGGAAATCCAGTTTGGTCCCAACATTAAGGACTGGCCCAAGATGTCACCCTTGCCCGAAAACCTCGTATTAAGAGTTGTTTCAGAGATTCACGATCCCGTAACCACAACTGATGAGCTCATTCCTTCAGGTGAGACATCAAGTTACAGATCAAATCCTTTAGGCCTTGCAGAGTTTACACTCTCAAGAAAGGATCCCGAGTACGTAGGTCTTGCAAAGGATATGCAGAAGGCTCAGAAGGCAGTCGAAGAAGGCAATTGCGCCAAGGACGGAAAGCCTGATATCAAGCCCGTCATGGAAGCTATCAAGGCTGAATTCCCTGATATCTCCTGTAAGATTTGCGGATACGGCTCCACAATCTTTGCGGTTAAACCCGGCGACGGTTCCGCAAGAGAGCAGGCAGCCAGCTGCCAGAAGGTTCTTGGAGGTTGGGCTAACATCGCCAACGAGTATGCCACCAAGAGATATCGTTCAAACCTCATTAACTGGGGTATGCTTCCCTTCATCATCAAGGAGGGTGATCTTCCCTTCAAGAGACTTGACTACATCTTTATCCCTGAAATCAAGAAGGCGGTAGAGACCAAGGCTGAAGTCATCAAGGCATACACAGTTACAGACAAAGGACTTGTACCTTTCGACCTGACTCTCGGAAACCTTACAGATGAGGAGAGAGAGATTATCCTTAAGGGCTGCCTTATCAATTACAACAGAGTATAAAAATTTTCATATAGGGGTTAACTTATTATCTGACAAGCCGATATATAAGATACAGAAACGGATAACTATGCTCCACGGAGGGAGCGGAAAGAGAGGCAGATATGAGTGTAAACGGAATTACAAGTGCGGTGAACAGCTACAGCACATATACTGCTGAAGCTAAGAAGGCACCGACTGCGAAATCCGAAGCAGCCGACACTACAGTTAAGGCTACAGAAGAAGCCGGCGTAGTTTACGAGCCTTCAGAAGAGACCGCAAAAGAAGCGGTTAAGACCAACAAGAACAAAATCGCTGATCCCGACCTTGTTGCGAAACTCCAGGCAGATGCTGATGCAAGAGTAGCTCAGTTTAAGGCACTGGTTGAACAGCTTATCTCCAAGCAGGCCAATACTTACGGAAACGCAAATGACATTTGGGCATTCTTGAGAGAAGGCAATTTCACAGTTGATCCTGCAACCAAGGCACAGGCAGAAGCTGATATCGCTGAGGATGGTTACTGGGGTGTTGAGCAGACATCAGACAGAATCATTGATTTTGCAAAGGCTTTGGCCGGCGATGACCCCGAACAATTAAATAAGATGCTTGACGGCTTTAAGAAAGGTTTCAAACAGGCAGAGAAAACCTGGGGCGGAGAACTTCCCGAGATTTCCAAGAAGACCTATGATGCGGTTCTTAAGAAGTTCGACGATTTAATCAACGGAACCTCACAGGCTGAAGCATAAAGCAAACAAAACAATCACGATAGAATAAGGCAACAGGCGAAGGACGCCCGTTGCCTTGTTTTTTGCCCCAAAATTGTATATAATTTAGTACAAAGATTGTATACAGGATGCAAGATACGAAGCATCCGAAAAGGGGGAGATACACCGAATGGATATTATTAAACGCAAAGCCTACGCCAAGATTAATCTTTGTCTGGATGTTCTCGGTAAGAGACCCGACGGCTATCACGAGGTTTCAATGATCATGCAGACCATTGGTCTTAGCGATGATGTGACCTTAAGAAAGCAGGATGAGGGCATAAGCCTTTCAATAAATGGGGCAGACCTTCCAACAGATGAAAGTAACCTTGCCTACAAGGCAGCAAAGTTAATGATAGACACCTATGATATCAAAGGTGGAGTAAAGATTTCCCTTAAGAAATCAATCCCCGTGGCTGCAGGACTTGCAGGGGGAAGCAGTGATGCCGCTGCAGTATTAATGGGCATGAACGAATTGTATGACCTTAAGAAAGATAAGGACGAACTTTGCACCCTTGGAGTAAAAATCGGTGCGGATGTACCTTATTGCATTAAGGGCGGCACCGCTTTGGCAGAGGGAATCGGCGAGAAATTGACTCCCTTACCGGAAGCTCCCGGAGCCACAATTCTTATTGCAAAGCCCGATTTGAGCGTTTCAACCAAGGAGGTTTACACAGCCCTTAACGTATCTGAATTAAAGGCTCATCCCGATGTGGACGGCATGACCAAAGCCATAGTTCGCCACGATTTGGACGGAGTAATCGAGAGAATGGGAAATGTTCTTGAGAATGTAACCATCAAGAAATTCCCTGTAATAGATGACATTAAACAGTTGATGAAGGAACACGGTGCCGAGAACGCCCTTATGAGCGGCTCAGGC
>JAGACI010000073.1 GCA_017614185.1 Lachnospiraceae bacterium
GCAAAATCTCCGAGTCCGGAACCTAATACGATTCCTACACGGGGCTTAAAATCTGTTATCTTTCTAAGCTGCTCGTAACAGCTTCTTACCTTATCATGTACTTCGCTCATAATAGAAAACCTCCTTAGTCAAATTAAGGAAAACCTGTTACAGTTTTCCTTAATCATTTTACTTATTAGATTATACATCAGAAGCGGTTTACATTACAACCTTCATGTAGTTCTTCTTACCTCTTCTGACAATCACTCCGTCACCTGCGAAAGTCTCAGGTCCATAAAGTGTCTTAGGATCTGTAACCTTCTCATCATTAACGGTTACGCCGCCCTGCTCAACAGCTCTTCTTGCCTCTGAACGTGTAGGGCAAAGACCTGCGGCAACAACAACTCCGACAATGTCAATCTTGCCGTCTCTGAAGTCCTCATCCTTAAGAGTTGTTGAAGGCATGTTCTCAAGGCTTCCTGCACCGCCAAAGAGTGCCTTGGATGCTTCTCTTGCCTTGTTGGCTTCTTCCTCACCGTGAACAAGCTTTGTAAGCTCGAATGCAAGGATATCCTTTGCATCATTAAGCTGGCTGCCTTCCCATGCTTCCATCTTCTTAATCTCTTCGATAGGAAGGAATGTAAGCATCTTGATGCACTTGATAACATCGGCATCACCGACGTTTCTCCAGTACTGGTAGAAATCGAAAGGTGAAGTCTTGTTGGGATCAAGCCATACAGCGTTACCTGCTGTCTTACCCATCTTGTTTCCGTTTGAATCGGTAAGAAGGGTAATGGTCATTGCATGTGCATCTTTACCAAGCTTACGTCTGATGAGTTCTGTACCGCCAAGCATGTTGGACCACTGATCGTCTCCACCGAACTCAAGGTTACAATCGTACTTCTGGAATAAGGTGTAGAAATCGTATGACTGCATGATCATGTAGTTAAACTCAAGGAAAGTAAGGCCCTTCTCCATACGCTGCTTGTAGCACTCAGCTCTTAACATGTTGTTAACTGAGAAGCAAGCACCAACCTCACGTAACAATTCAATGTAATTGAGATTCATCAGCCAGTCGGCATTGTTAACCATCATTGCCTTGCCTTCGCCAAATTCGATAAATTTCTCCATCTGGCGCTTAAAGCACTCTGCGTTATGGTTAATGTCCTCGATTGTAAGCATCTTTCTCATATCGGACTTACCTGAAGGATCACCAATCATGGTGGTACCGCCGCCGATAAGAGCGATAGGCTTGTTGCCGGCTTCCTGAAGTCTCTTCATAAGAGTAAGTGCCATAAAGTGTCCTGCTGTAAGGCTGTCTGCCGTACAGTCAAAGCCAATGTAGAAAGTTGCCTTTCCTTCATTGACAAGTTTCTTAACTTCTTCCTCGTTGGTAACCTGGGCAATCAGTCCACGTTCCACAAGTTCTTCGTAAATCTGCATTTTAAACCTCCTAAACGTGCCAGATGTAAGTTATCTAGACACCATCAATTTCATCATTGCTCTGTTAAGCCCATCCACCGTAAGTTTAAACATAGGGATAAGCTCTTTCACTGCAGTCTCTGCTTCCCTCCAGGGAGCATGACCGGGCGCCATCTTGGGATTCAGCCAAACGACCTTTTTGTAGTGACTCTTTACAAGTTTAAGCCAGTCATAACCACAAAGTCCTCCGTTCGGCCCCCTATAGTTACCATCAACGGAATAGAGTTCCTCCGGAGCCATCGCAGCATCCCCTACAATTATGACCTTGTAGTCGCTGTCAAGGTTCCTGAACATCCACTCCGTATCAATCCAGTCACCATTCTCACATTCAGGTGTCTTGTAAAGCTTACTGTAAATACAGTTGTGGAAAAAATATACCTTAACGTCCTTATAGTGATTGGACTTGTGTACCGATTGGAACAGATCGTTTAAAAGCTTAGTATACGGAATCATGGTTCCGCCTGAATCCATCAAAAGAAGAAGCTTTACGGCATTCTTCCTGGGCTTTTCCATAACGATCTGAAGGCAGCCGCCGTTATTGCATGTCTTACTGACGGTGCCGTCTATATCAAGTTCTGTTTCAGGAATATCGAGTCTGTTTGAAAACTGGCGAAGCTTCCTAAGTGCCTGGGTAAACTGCCTGTTATCCATGACTCTGTCATCTCTGAAATCTCTGTATTTTCTAGCTCCGATAACTGCGAAAGCCGACTGATAACCTGTTGTTCCGCCTACTCTTACACCGCCCAAGTTTCCTCCGGTATTACCGAACTGGGTTTTACCCATGGTGCCGATCCAGAAGGAACCGCCGTTATGCTCGGAATCCTGGTCACGAAGTCGCTCCTTAAACTTTTCCTCGATATCCTCTTTGGATAATGAGGTTTCTTCCATCTGATTGAGGTAATCCTTCTCCATCTCCCCGGCCATATCGTTCATCTGATCCGAACGGTCAAGCCAGCGAAGCATCTCGGAAGTAACTTCTCTCTCCATGGAAACGCCTTTAAAACAGGATTCAAAGGCCATATCAAATTTATCAAAGTCGGTTTCACTTTTTACAAGGCACATGCGCGCAAGATAATAAAAATCTGTAAGGCTTGAACCTGCCAGATTTTTATCAAGGGCTTCCTGCAAGGTAAGCCACTCGCTCAATGTAACCTTTAAACCCTTATCTTTAAGGGCTTCGAAAAAGTTAACAAACATTACTACAGTTCACCTTTTTTGGCATTGACGAGTTCCAAATCCTCGTCCTTTTTAACAATAACTCCTACGAAAGGCAAAGCCTCTTTAATACGATCAGCGCTTATTCCGCCAATCTGAAGAGCGTTAACCCAGTCGATAAGCTCCGATGTGCTGGGTTTCTTTCTGATATCTCTAAACTCCCTTATTGAATAGAACACATCCATTGCATTCTTAAGAAGGTTTGCTTCAACATCGGGATAATGAACTCTTACAATCTCTTCCATCAGATCTCTGTCAGGGAAAGCGATGTAATGGAAAATACAACGACGAAGGAATGCATCGGGCAGTTCCTTCTCGGCGTTTGATGTGATAATAACGATGGGACGCTTCTTGGCCTTGATTGTTTCCTTGGTCTCGTGGATATAGAATTCCATCTGATCAAGCTCCCAGAGTAAGTCGTTAGGGAACTCAAGGTCTGCCTTGTCTATCTCATCGATAAGCAAAACCACCTGCTCATCTGAAGAAAAAGCCTCACCAAGCTTACCAAGCTTAATATATCTTGCGATATCGTTAACGCCCTCTTCACCAAACTGGCCGTCATAGAGACGCTGGATGGTATCGTACATATAAAGGCCATCCTGAGCCTTGGTTGTGGACTTGATGTTCCAGATGATTAACTTAAGTCCCAAAGACTTTGCAACAGCCTCGGCAAGCATTGTCTTACCGGTTCCGGGCTCACCCTTTATAAGAAGGGGCTTTTTTAATGCAATTGCAACGTTTACGGCGCTAAGAAGCTCTTCGCTTGCAACGTATTCTCCTGTTCCGGCAAAGCCGTTTTCATTGATTTTACTGGTTTCGCTCATTTTTTATCCTCTGGTTTATTTTGATTCGTTCTTTTTGATAATATATGTCTTTCTCTCGTTGCCGTGAATCAGCCTTCCGATGTTGGCTCTGTGCTGATAGTAAGCAAGGGCAACGATAATAAACGTAATTACATAGATTTCGATAAGGGTAGCCTGTGATGAAGTTCCAAGCATACCCATCTGTCCCATAACAACCATCTGAACCATAAGTCCAAGGTTCATAAGAAGGCTTCCAAGTGATACAAACTTGGTGATTGAAAAAGGAACAAGGAACATAAATGCTGCTACAGGAATAAACCAAGGGTTAATTGAAAGGCAAAGTCCTGCTGTGCAGGCAATACCTTTTCCGCCCTTAAATCCCATAAAGAAGGGGTAATCATGGCCTAGAATAGCGCCAAGAGCAGCATACATTACAAACAGATATCTAAGGTCAGGGAAAAGCTCCCCAAGCGTAAATCTTATAAGCAAAACCGCAAGAATGCACTTGCCGGCGTCCCCCGCAAATACAATAAGACCTGCCTTAGGGCCAAGAACTCTTAAGGTATTGGTAGTTCCCGCATTGCCGCTTCCGTGCTCTCTTATATCAATTCCTTGAGTCTTACCGTAGAAATACGCAGTCTGAATCGTGCCAAAGACATAACCTACTATCATGCTGATAAGTCTGAGTCCGACAACAATCATTTTTCCTCTCCTCTTTCCCTTATAATGAATTTTAACGGCGTCCCCTTGAAGCCGAATGTTTCTCTTATCTGATTCTCTATATATCTTGTGTATGAGAAATGCATTAACTCCTTGTCGTTTACAAAAATGACAAACGTAGGAGGTTTGACTGCAACCTGGGTAATATAGTAAAGTCTTAATCTCTTACCCTTATCTGTGGGAGGCTGCTGCATTGCAACAGCTTCAGCCATGATCTCGTTAAGAACACCGGTTGCAACTCTCATTGCATGGTTCTCGCTCACAACGTCAATAGTCTCGAAGAGTTTTCCAAGTCTCTGTCCGGTCAAAGCAGAGATAAAGATAATCTCTGCATAAGGCATGTAAGACAAAGTCATTCTTACTTTCTTGGTAAACTCATTCATGGTTTTGTCGGATTTCTCCACTGCATCCCACTTGTTTACCGCAATAATAACTGCCTTTCCTCTCTCGTGAGCGATACCTGCGATCTTTGCATCCTGCTCGGTAACTCCTTCGGAGGCATCTATTACAAGAACAACCACATCCGCTTTCTCAACCGCAGTTACGGTCCTTACAATCATGTAGTGCTCAAGTTCTTCTTTGATCTTGCTCTTTCTTCTAAGACCTGCCGTATCGACAAATACATACTGCTTCTTGTTATAGGTAATCTCAGTATCAACGGCATCTCTTGTTGTACCTGCGATATCGGATACAATAAGCCTGTTCTCGCCAAGAAGCTTGTTAATGATTGAAGATTTACCTACATTGGGCTTACCGACAATGGCAACTCTTATTCTGTCGTCCTCTTCATCATCGGATGAATCCTCAGGGAAATACTTGATTACTTCATCAAGCATATCACCGATTCCAAGTCTGTTAACCGAAGAAATCGCGTGAGGTTCACCGATTCCAAGGTTATAGAATTCATATACGTCGCACTCGTACTTCTTAAAGTCATCAACCTTATTTACAACAAGTACAACGGGTTTCTTGGAGCGGCGAAGCATATCTGCAACTTTGCTGTCAGAATCTGTAAGACCCTGCTTAACGTCGACCATGAACATGATTACGTCCGCGGTATCGATTGCAATCTGCGCCTGTTCTCTCATCTGAGAAACGATAATATCCTTGGAATCAGGCTCAATTCCGCCCGTATCAATCAATGTAAACTTTGTATCAAGCCATTCAACATCGGCATATATTCTGTCCCTTGTGACGCCGGGATTGTCCTGCACAATGGAGATTCTCTCTCCCGCAAGGACATTGAACAATGTGCTCTTTCCAACATTAGGTCTTCCGACAACCGCCACAACGGGTCTGGTTTTCTTTTTGGCCATTTTAACCTCTATTCTAAGCTTAAACCTGTAATTGACGAAACGAAGTCATATCCGCTTGATTTTACAATATCGGCTTTTACTTGTAAAGTTCTTTCAACCTCGGGAAGATGTATGTCGTCAAGGAAAACATCCTCTCCGGCACGAAGTACGTTCTGGGGTAAAAACATAACGTCTCCGAGATCTTTACCCTTAAGCTGCGCCATTATATCCTGTGCAGTAAGAAGGCCGGAAACTGTAATCAGTTCACCAAAAAAGTCGTTCCTTATCGCATAGACATCTGCTTTAAGCTTAGGCTCTATCTTTTCAAGCTCTTTTGCCATCTTGACTATGTATGGATAAGCAAGGCGTCCGGTCACTATTGAAACGTGCCTATCCTCTGTAAGCTTGTTACCGGATTTGACAAGTTTATCTACAGCATCCGAAAACTCGGTCTGCTGAAGCCTTATCATTCCGACACCATTTTCAAGCTGAAGATATCCGTCGTAACGCTCCTCTTCGGGAAGTTCTCTTCCTGCCAGGATATACCACTCATCGGAAGCATGAATAAAATGAATGCCGTGCTTATCGTAAATCTTCTTCTGCCATCTTTCGATTATGTCTATGGTTTCCTCAGCATCTTCCTTGTTAAAAGGCTCCAGGGGATATAACCCTTCTCTGTGCCTTGAAAGTCCTACGGGAACAACCGAAACGCTCTCAAGCATGGGGATATACTTGGTCAAATCACTGATGCTTCTTTCAAGTTCATCCCTGTCGTTTACACCCTTGCAAAGCACTATCTGGCCGTTCATCTTAATTCCGCCCTCATAGAGCTTGTCGACCTTCTTAAGCGCCTCGCCCGCAAACCTGTTGTGAAGCATCATGCAGCGAAGTTCAGGGTTTGTGGTCTGGAATGAGATATTGATGGGCCCAAGTCTGTAATCAATTATCCTTTGGACATCATGATCGGACATGTTGGTAAGGGTAACGTAGTTGCCTTGTAAAAAGGAAAGTCTTGAATCGTCATCCTTAAAATACAAGGTCTCTCTCATGCCCTTTGGCATCTGATCTATAAAGCAGAAAATGCACTGGTTATGACAGGAACGATAATTGTCCATAAGAGCATTTTCAAATTCGATTCCAAGGTCTTCATCGGGGTCTTTGTCAATCTCCAAAACCCACTGTTCGCCTGTTGGCTTTTCTACCAATACTTCGAGGTAGTCATCCTCTGTAAGGTACTGATAATCAAATATATCTTCTATTGGTTTATCATTGACGGCAAGTATCGCATCACCCTTCTCAATCTCCATTTCTTCGGCGATTGAACCGGGTTTGACACGTGCCACAACATGTCTGTTATCCTTCAAAATTCTAACCTCTTAAAGCTATGCACATACATAATTATTCTACCCCAAAACCCTTGACGTGTCACTAATATAAATGGTAAAACTTTAGTGTATACGGAATCATGTAATACATCTGAAAGGACGAAAATGGCTAATTTAGAACAGTTAGAACAAACCCTTCCATACGCCCCCATTAAGATAGCTGCGCTTGAGTCGTCAGATTATCTTTCCAAGGAGGTAAACGAATATCTTGTCGGTTTCAGACACGATATCAAATCCAGAGTAACCAAAGATCCGGCTTTCCACGGATACATCGATGACAACTTTTTGACAAACTTCTCCATCCCCCGTTTCGGAAGCGGCGAAGCAAAGGCAGTCTTTAATGAATCCATACGAGGCAAGGATCTTTTTATAATCGTTGATGTTACAAACCACAGCATCACATACAAGATGAGCGGTTTCGAGAATCACATGTCTCCCGATGACCACTATCAGGATTTAAAGAGAGTCATTGCCGCAGCAAACGGTAAGGCAAGACGAATCAATGTAATAATGCCCTTCCTCTATGAGGGAAGACAGCACAAGAGAACTTCAAGAGAATCTCTCGACTGTGCATATATGCTTCAGGAGCTTCGCGACATGGGCGTAGATAACTTTATCACCTTCGACGCGCATGACCCCAGGGTAGCAAACGCTACACCCCTTAGCGGATTCGATTCATTCACACCGCCCTATCAGTTCATTCAGGCGCTTCTCGGAAGTGAGGATGATTTAATAGTCGATAAAGACCATCTTGTAGTTATCTCGCCTGATGAGGGCGCTCTCGGAAGAGCAATCTACTTTGCAAACGTTCTCGGTGTAAACACCGGTATGTTCTATAAGAGACGTGACTACTCAACTATAGTAAACGGCAAGAATCCTATCGTTGCTCACGAATTCCTGGGCGACGAAATCGACGGCAAGGATGTAATCATCATCGATGACATGATTTCATCAGGCGATTCAATGCTTGATACCGCCAAGCAGTTAAAAGAGATGAACGCAAAGAGAGTTTTCATCTGCTGTACATTCGGACTTTTCACAAACGGTCTTAAAGCTTTTGATAAAGCATATGAGAGATGCTACTTTGATAAGGTTATTACAACAAACCTTAATTACCGCATCCCTGAGCTTATGGAAAAGCCTTATTATGCAGAGGCAAATATGTCCAAGTTCTTAGCGTCAATCATTGACTTTATGAACCATGACATCTCTCTTGCAAACGTACACGAACCCACCGAAAAGATTCGCGAATACTTAACCAAGTACAATAACCGCGAAGGTGAAGAATTCTTACAGTAAAAATATTTCTTTAATGCGAAAGGCGCCCGATAAACGGGCGCCATTCTTAGGTGACACACTATTATTATGATGAAGGATTTTCCTTCGACGTAGGCATTGCTACTGTTACCTTGAACAAATCTCCGTCAAGGTAGATGTTAAACTTACCATGCTGGCCTTCTGTAAGGCTCTTTGCAATGGATAATCCGAGTCCGCTTCCCTCTGTGCTTCTTGAAACATCACCTCTGATAAATCTCTCGGTAAGTTCATCCGCATTAATGTTAAGAGGCTGCGCTGAAATATTCTTGATTGATACCCAGGTATAGTTCACATGGGCGATATCCTCGGTCTTTAAGTTTATATAAACTCTTGTCTGAGGCATTGCATACTTGTAAATATTGTTGAAGAGGTTCTCAATTATTCTCCACATATGCCTTGAATCGGCATAGATGTAAGGATTATCGCACTGGAGCTCAGCCATAACCGTAAGGCCCTTCTCTCCAAGTTTATCTTCAAACTCAGCAATACCCTGGTTGATAAGCTCTGCAAGGTTAATCTTCTTAAGGTCATAATCGATTGTTCCCGAAGAAATCTTGCTTGCTTCGACAAGGTCTAATGTAAGCTGTTTTAATCTCTGGCTCTTTTCATCAAGAACCTTGATGTATCCTTTAACCTTCTCATCCTGAATGTTCTCTCTCTTTAAGAGATCAACATAGTTGATGATGGATGTAAGAGGTGTCTTAATATCATGAGAAACATTGGTGATAAGATCTGCTTTCATCTTCTCATCCTTCATGCTGGTCTCAACAGCCGCATGAATGCCTTCTCCGATATGATTGGTTGCATCTGCAAGTGCTCTGTTTGAGCCGTGCATTGATTCGGGGATGAGCTTAAATCCTGTATCTCCGTTTCTGATTCTCTCGATACCGGCTACGATATCAAATCTCTCGCTTCTGCACTTGATATGATAGAAACCGATTCCAAGGTTGATGCAAATCAAAATACCAAAAATAATCAAGCCAACAAGCGTTTCATATTCAACTAATATTGTCGCAAATATTACTCCCACGCAGTTTACAAGAAGGAATGCTATAAACGTAAGAAGAATTGCAACGCTTCCGGGATGCTTTCCGCTTGCGTTTTCAAACTTGTCTCCTACAGCCTTGCATGCTTTTGCAATAAGGGAATTGCTAAATAAGGTTCCCGATTTGCATCTTCTTATAAAGCTTAAATATACAACTCCCAGTGTGCATGCCAAAACGAAAAGGCATAAAGCATATACAGGAATTGTGTACTCACCGAGTGAATTTAAAAGCCTGTCTACCTCGGTCGAGGAGTTGTAATAGAACGATCCGAAAATCGCCCACATTATGATGACAAGTACTGCACCGATTCCAAGGAATACTTCAAGAGGAATCTCGTCAGAACCGTTAAGTTCGATATAAGCTTCTCCGTTCTCTCCTTTAACCCATCCGGTTTTAACCGATAAGTAAAGCATTAATCCTACGAAGAATGTCGCGCAAAGAATGCTTATTACCCAAAGAGCTGCAGAAGGCAGAACCTTTGAGTTAAATTTATCTCTTGCCTTTGCAAAGCCGTCATCTGCTTCGTATGAAGCATCCACGCCAATCCAGATCTGAGAATCATCCGAATAAGCATAATCAATCTCGCTGCCTAAAAGAATGCTTCTTAAGTCATCGTCTCTTAAGGAAGTATTTGTCTCTAACTTAAGATTGCTCGGTGAATAATAAACATATCTTGAACAGCTGTTTTTAAAGTAGTTATCAATGTCGGAATCCTTAAGTTTATCCATGTTTTCAACATTTGTGTGATAAACTTTCTTCCCGTCGCTGTTCATTCTGATACAGTATCTTACGTTGGAACTTCCGCTTATATAATAAGGGTTGGTCCACTGGTACTGATTATAATTGGTAAGAAGGTTATCGATTGTTCTCTGAAGGTCGTTTGAAAGTTCAAAGTAATCGGGCCAGTTATTTACAAGCTGGTCAATTGTCTTACCGTCAACTGTTTTGTATTTGTTCTTTAAAGGATATATATGACCGTAGTAATTATCGTTGCCGTCGGTCGCAATATCATCAATCAGCACATCGGCCGTTGCGTAATTTATGGGCTGAAGCATCCATGTTTCAGGAATGTAATCACCGTTTTCATCCGTAAGATACGCATACTCCGGTATCTTATAGTTCATGTCAAGCTGATCCGGTGATACTCCATAGTTATAAAGTCCGACATACAAAGGGTCAGACATTTCGACGCCCGAATTGCCCCATTTAAGGAGATCCTCGAGTCTGTACTTAACAGAAATATCAAGGCATTCGCCGAGGTCTCTTCTATGCGCATACTGGCATACATCTATTTCTTTTTTCCCGTTAAAAACTCCCCTGTCTTCAAGCTGATTCTTAATAACAGCCAGCCACAATACTTCACTTATCGATGACCGAAAAAGCTCTTTGAACACGTTTGAATCTTCATATGCAACGTCTGTATCAAGGATATCATCCGTGATTGTATACTCATAATACAGGCTTTCGGCTGTATATGAGGTCTGGTTGTAAGTAATGATAAGGCACAGTATCGAACCTGCTAAAAATAACTGTGCGAGAAGAAAAAGGCCCACTTTTTTTAACTTTGAAATAGGTCTTCTCTTATGTAAAACAACCTCACTTTGCTGTTCTTTTTTGCTCATGGCAAATCCTTTCCGGCTGGGCTATTTATTGCTTTTCAATCTTATAGCCGACGCCCCAAACAACTTTTAAATATCTAGGCTCCTTGGGGTTTATCTCTATCTTTTCTCTGATATGACGGATATGCACGGCAACTGTATTGTCTGCACCAATCGCTTCTTCATTCCAAATGTTCTCATAAATCTGTTCAATAGAGAAAACCTTTCCCTGGTTTTTCACAAGGAGAAGAAGAATATTGTACTCAATGGGTGTCAACTTATTGACTTCTCCGTCTACCGTGACTTCTTTGGTCTCGTCATTGATTACAAGGCCGCCGGCGCTAAAGATAGATTCCTTACCGACATTTAAGCTTCCCAGAGTCGTATATCTTCTGATATTGGATTTGACCCTTGCTATTAACTCCAGAGGATTAAAGGGCTTTGTAATATAATCGTCCGCTCCGATGTTAAGTCCCAACACTTTATCGGAATCCTCTGATTTGGCTGACAAAAAGATGATGGGTACTGAAGAGAACTCCCTGATCTTCAAAGCCGTGTGAATACCATCAAGTCTGGGCATCATGATATCAAGTACTATGAGTCTCACGTCGCCTTCCTTTAAGATTTCAATTGCTTCAAGGCCGTCATAAGCTTTGACAACCTCAAATCCTTCCTGCTGCAAGTAAATCTCGATGGCATCAACTATCTCTCTGTCATCATCACAAACAAGTATTTTATCCATTTCCCTTTTCCTCTTTCTTCGCGAAGAACATCACATGTTCCTCTATTATCAAAACATATATATTTTAACAACAGTTTATGAAAATACTTAAGAAATTCTTAAACCA
>JAGACI010000074.1 GCA_017614185.1 Lachnospiraceae bacterium
CAAAGGGCGTCTGGGAAGGCAGATATGAATGTGATGATGTATGAGCCAGGAAACCTGCCGTATGACCGGTACAGGAGTTATGTCCGGGTCACGAGTAATTGGCCGTACTGCAGAACGGGGTTGCGATACCCCTTATTTCTGCGTGCATCAGTCTACTCATTCCGTGATCTCGGGATGAGTTTTTTTGTACCATCAGGAGACGGGATGCGGTTGGCGCAATCGTTGATTCCGGATGAGAGTGTTGTACCTTCCTTTCTTAGAAAAATAAAAACAAAAGAGGAGAATTAATTATGAGAAAGAAATTCTTAGCATCAGTGCTTGCACTTACATTGGCAGCATCAGTTCTTACTGCTTGTGGCAACACTGAAACCAACACAAATGAGACAGAAGTAGAAGAGACAGTAGAGGAAGCTGCAGAAGAGGCAGCTGCTGATACAGAGGCTGCAGAGGAAGCTGAGGCAACAGAGACAGCTGACGCTATCACAGAAGACAGAAGCGGAAATGCTATCACACTTCCTGAGGAAGTTAACACAATCATTTCAATGGCACCTTCAACAACAAGAATCCTTATCGATCTTGGACTTGCTGACAAGATTGTTGCTTCTGACACAAACACACAGATGTCTTATGGCTCAGAACTTAAGGACGACGTAGTTTACTTTGATATGATGGCTCCCGATCAGGAGCAGATTGTAGCTCTTAAGCCCGACCTTGTATTCACATCAGGCATGAGCTCAAAGGATGGCGTTGATGCATTCGCATCTGTAAGAGATGCAAACATCTGCGTAGCAGACATCCCCAGTGCCGCTTCACTTGACGCTATCGAAGAGGATATCATCTTCATCGGTAAGTGCACAGGTACAGAAGATAAGGCTCAGGAAATCGTTGATCAGATGAAGAGCGATATTGAAGCTATCAAGACTATCGCAGCTACAATTCCTGAAGAAGAGAAGAAAACAGTTCTTTTCGAACTTTTCACACCTTCAGCTGACTATCCTACAATCTACACAGCAGGTAAGGGAACATACATCGACGAGATGCTCGAGATCTGCGGACTTGTAAACATCGCAAAGGATGAGGACGCTCAGTGGCCTGCACTTTCTGAGGAAGCAGCAGTAGCAGCTGATCCCCAGGTTATCCTTTCTGCTGATATGTACACTCCCGACGTTATCAATGTTATTCTTGGAATGGCAGGATGGGAGAACGTTACAGCTGTTAAGGACGGCGCTGTATACCTTCTCAATGCTGACGAAGTTAACCAGCCCAACCAGCACGTAGTTGACGTTATGAAAGAAATCGTAGAGCTTATCTATCCCGATTACTTCACAGAGGAAGCTTTAAAGAACGCAGCATAAATCTTAAGGAAGCGTTGAAAAACGCAACATAATACCTGATGAGAAAACTTAAAACCTGCAGTAAAGTTATCTGCATTATCGGTTTTGTTTTAATCGCATTGGTAATAAGCATCGGGGCGGGCAGTGTATCTGTGCGCCCCGATGACATCCTTGCGATTATCGGAAACAAACTGTTTGGCATTTCATTTAAAAACGAAATAGATCCCTCATTAATTTCTATTGTATGGGAAATTAGAATGCCCAGGGTTTTTTCGGCATTTGCGGTTGGCGCAATGCTTTCGATGAGTGGCGCAGTTATGCAGTCCCTCCTTCAAAACCCGCTGGCATCTTCCTACACCCTTGGTGTATCAAGCGGAGCCTCACTTGGAGCCGCTATTATTATCGTGTCCGAGATAAGCATTCCTGCGCTCGGCTTGTTTTTATTACCTGTAACAGGCTTTATATTCGGCCTGGCTACGGTTCTTATTGTTATTTTCTTTTCATCAAGGCTTGATAACAACTTAAGAAACCACACCATAATCCTTTTCGGTATGGTGCTTTCACTGTTTGTAAATGCAATTCTTACAATGATTTCCACGGCTTACTCACAGCATATCCAAAGACTTACACTCTGGCAGTTCGGTACTTTTGCAGGAAGAAAATGGATACATGTGGCAATCCTTATCGGATTTTGCATAGCAGGCCTTATTTCACTTAGCTTATTCCACAGAGATTTAGACCTTCTTAACTTTGGCGAAGAGCAGTCAATGACTATGGGCGTTGATACCAAAAAGGTAAAATATTCCCTCTTAATTATCTCTTCCATGTTGACGGGTGCCTCTGTTTGTTTTACCGGAATCATAGGCTTTATTGACCTTACGGTTCCGCATATAATAAGAAAATTCTTTGGCTCGGCTCACAGAATGCTTCTTCCGATGTCGGCGCTTTTAGGTGGCGGCTTCATGGCACTGGCTGACCTTATTTCCAGGACGATTTTATCCCCGAGGGAAATACCGGTTGGCGCGGTAACGGCATTTATCGGTGCGCCCTTTTTCCTTTGGGTATATCTGTCAGGAAGGAAGGAGGTACAATGAGCGAAGCCATTTTTTGCAAAGATTTAAATGCATATTATGACAAAAGCCGGGGCGTTCTTGACGGCGTAAACATAAGAATCAACGAGGGAGAGAGCGTCTGCATCCTTGGAAGCAACGGCTCAGGCAAGTCGACTCTCCTTAAAGCGATAATCGGAATCATCCCATATGAAGGTGAAGTAAAGATTAACGGCAAGGACATTAAGGGGATGTCGAGGCGCGAGATTGCGACAAACGTTGCGGTCATGACGCAGTTATCGCAGGTCTATTTTTCATACTCGGTTATGGAGACAGTGCTTCTTGGCCGCTATCTTCACATCCCGCATTTCTTTGGAAAACCTAATGAAAAAGATATGGAGATCTGCCAAAATGCCTTAAGAAAAGTCGGCATGGAAAAATTCGCAGACAGGCAGATTGGCTCGCTTTCCGGCGGTGAATTACAAAGAGTGTTCCTCGCAAGAACTTTTGCCCAGGAAGCTCCGATCCTTCTTCTCGACGAGCCAACAAACCACCTTGATTTGAAAGTTGTATCGGAACTTTCGGAGCACTTAAACGAGTGGAGAAGAGAGCCCGGGCACACGCTTATAGGTGTCTATCACGATATTTCTCTTGCGCTTAAACTCTCCGAC
>JAGACI010000075.1 GCA_017614185.1 Lachnospiraceae bacterium
AAGCAAAGGTTACCCGCAACGTCAACGTAACAGGCCTCGAAGATGCCCCCAAAGGCAAGGCCAAGGAAGCTGTTAAAGCCGCAGTCGTAAAAGACGCGGTAACTCCCGAGGAGTAATTCATAAGTATTAATCGCCACAAGCGAAATAAGAGCTGCAGACCAAATCTGCAGCTCTTTTATTATCTAGATACAGACGATAGTCTATAACTTTGCCCTTCAGTATAATTGCTTTAGTCTACACTTTGAAATCCGCAAATCCCCCGTTGCCGGTCGCTTTCTGGGATTTCGACTCCTTCTCATACGGATTGTCATTGCCGCCATATTTTATCTTCGTGGTCGTCGTGCCTCCGGACACATAAACCCTTCCGCACTCCGGACAAACCGCCGTATGAATCGCAACGGATGCCTGAATCACCTTTCCATCGTTCATCGCGGCTTTCTTGTATGCATTGGAGACATGTTCTCCTTCATGCGCCCTTACGGCTGAAGGAGCACTCTGGGGTGAGATATGCGCGGCCGACTTAAAGGAAACCATCTCGTTGGAACCGTCCTGATACTTACGGTTCTTGCACGTCTGGCACTCTGTCGTTGGTTTTGCCTTGTCGCCTTTTTCGATTCCGGTGGTTTTGTTGTCCACCTTTTCGCCGTTTCCGATCGCCGTGGCTCCTGCCAAAGCTTCCGCACCGGAATCCGGCTTTCCGAGAGCAGATGTGGGAACAAGTCCTGCACTTCCGCCACCGTTAACAGACATCGGGTCATATCCAAAAGTTAACATATCTGTCACCTCCTGTACTACGCCATCGACTTCTCCTGTTTTGCGAAGTAATGAATCCAATCCGCTTTAAAATAGTATATCACAAATATAATCGCGCTTACCGACCATGTCAGTGGATAAGCCCAGAAGATTACATTTACCTTGGGGATAATCCTTACAATTATGGTAATGTATGTGATTCGAAGCAGACACCAGCTCGAAAGCATTACCGCCATGGGGATGGTTGTTTTGCCTGCTCCCCTTAAAATACCTGCGATGCAGTGGTTAAGGGCCAAAAGGCAGTAAAACAGGCTCTCGGTTCTGGCCTGTGTGGTTCCGATTGCAAGTACATCGGCATCCTGGCTGAAAATACGGAGGAGATACGGTGATAACGTAAACACCAGAACTCCGATAAGCTCCGCACAGCCAACGCTTATTGCAGTGCCGACTCTCGCGCCCTTTTTGACCCTGTCATAGTTTCCTGCGCCGAGGTTCTGACTTGTAAAGGTTGTAAGCGCCATGCACATGCATGTAATCGGTAAAAAAACAAATCCTTCAAGTTTGAAATAGCTTCCGCTTCCGGCCATCGCAACCGAGCCAAAGGCATTTATATTGGACTGAACAACAACATTTCCGATTGCGATAACGCTGTTTTGAATACCCGTCGGGAAACCGATCTGAAGTTCCTTCTTAAGAACATTCCAATCAGGTTTAACAAGCTTTGACAAATAAATCCTGTGCGGACCGTCGACCCTCATAAGTTTTGAAAAAGCAAGCACTGCGCTCAAAAACTGAGCTATAATCGTAGCGCCTGCGGCTCCGCCTATTCCAAGGCCAAGGAATTTGACAAACAAAACATCGAGAATCGTATTTGTCACAGTGGAGCAGATAAGGTAATAAAGCGGCCTCTTGCTGTCTCCCACCGCCTGGAAAGCGCCACAGCATGCGGCATACATAACGTTTCCGATGCTTCCCATGAAAAATATTTTAAAATAGAGCACCGAATTGGGCATTACATCATCGGGTGTGCCCATCCAGCGAAGCAAAACGGGAGTAAAGAACAATCCGACCACGGTAAGTACAACTCCCATAAATGCCGCAAATGCGATGATTGTATGGACAGCAACCGAAACGCCCTCCATATCCTTCGCACCATATCTCTTACCTATAATGACTGATCCGCCGGTAAAAAGGCCCATAATAAATCCAACCATTAGAAAAATTAAACTGCCGGTGGTACTAACCGCCGCCAGTGCCTCTTTGCCGAGAACGTTCCCGACAACCACGGAATCAACTACATTGTAGAGCTGTTGCAAAAGCTGCCCCATAAATAGAGGCAGCGCAAAATAAACCAGTCTTTTTGTTATAGAACCTTCTGTCATACTAACCCTTCTTCAAAATAACAACCGCACCCTCGCCATGCTCAAGGTGCCCGCGAATCATCGCGTCTTTGGGATAAGCTTTAACGCCGTTCCCGTTCCAGGGATCGTTTGTAATAAGCTCGTCCCCTTCGTATCCTGCCAGTAAAAGGCAGTGCTCATTGCTAATCCATGTAAACTTCTCTCCCGTATCCTTAAGAATCCACTTAGGACCCTCAAATGCGGGATGCATGTCGATACCCGTCCAGTACATTACGGGCACATCCTTATCAATATACTCCTTTATGAGTTCGTCTGTCGACAAGGCAGATACATCTTTTGCAAAAAAAGGTAAAGCCTTGTCTTCAAAGTACTTTGTAAGGGCCTTAATCATAACGCCCTCAAAGCATCCGAAAGAATTGGAATCATAAGGAGAACCCACAAAAACTTTTCTTGGGTCCGGCCCGTATGTAACTCCGTCTCTTTCTTCAAACCCGTCTTTTTCAAGATAATTATCAATAAAGTCCCTTATATCGACATCTACGCCAAGGAAGTGAAGATACATCATCGCCGATATGGTTTCACACCCCGTCGGATAATCGGGGCTTTGATTAATGTATGGAATATCAATCAGTTTTTTCATAATAATCAGTTAATCACAAGCACGTTCTTGCCCTGTGCAGCCTTAACCTGCGCCTTGAGGTCATCATCAAATCTGCAGTCCTTGAAAGTTATAATCGAATCTGTCGTTGCATAAATAAAATCTGTCTTGCCGGCTTCATCAAGGAAAACGCAGCCGTTGAATGTCATCTGGCTAGCGTAGCACTCAATCTGACTGAATCCTTCGTCAATAACAAAAGTACAGTCGTCAAACACAGCATTCTTGCTGATTCTGAAATCCAAAAGTCCGTATGAGCAGTCGCGGATCTTGGTGTTCTTGCAGTAAAGATTGTTGGTATCCTGTGCGCTTATTCCATAGGTTCCGCAGCCGTAAAGATCAAGACCCAAAAGATCGATATTTCTGCACTTTTCAAATCCAAGAACATCTCCCGCACAGCTTCCTTTGTCGGGTGTATGGCCGGCAATCACGTTGGAAATTGTGATATTGTCGCATTTGGCGAAATGCAAAACATCCGCGTATCTGGGCTCAGCCTGAAGATGTGCGGAGTCTTTCATATCATCGCACACGATTGTAAGGTTCCTGATATTAACTATCTCAAGCTCAAGGCCGTCGAACTCTTCAAGCGAGCCGACATAAGGCTCTGTAAGATTCTCAACCACCTCAAAACTTAATGTGGGATCATCGAGCACATCCGTTATGTTATAAACGCCGGGCTCAAGGTGAATAACCGTATTTGACTTGATAGCCTTAACAAAGCTCTTCGCATCACTTACGTAAACGTCGTTCATAACGACTTCTTCGGGTGCGGGAGTCTTGGTAATCTCGGCCTTGGGAATTCCGCTTTTTTCTACCTGGGGAGGCGTTATTACCTCGATATCGTCATCAGGTTCTTCGACAATAATCTCCTCAGGTTCTTCTTCAAATCCGTACTCGTACTCATCCTCGAACTCCACGTATTCATCGTAGTCTTTGTGAAAAGCCCTTCTGATTTTTTCAAAAACAGTGTGAGGTCCGATACATCCCGTAAGGAATGTTGATGCCACAAATAATGACACACATGTCACCAAAATTCTCTTTTTCATATACTCTCTCCTCTAAAACTACTTAACCCCTTCTGAATCCAAACATTTCCCCAATAGATTTTTTGAACCCGTTATTGATTACTTCAAAGGTTGAAGCCTGGATTTCAGGCCCCGGAAATGTCTCATTCCACTTTGAAAGAAGCGTTTCCGAGAAAGCATTACTGACATCCGTGTCAATTTCTTTGGCCGCAGGAAGAAGATACAAAGCGATGATAACTCTTAAGTCGATAAAAAATCCCTCTTTATGTCTCTTCTTAAGAGTAGCCTCCTCCTCCTGAATCTTACTTATAAGCTCTTCTGCGCCCTTTTTCGCATCGTCTGTGGTAACGCCGTCAAGCGCATCGAAAAGTTTCTTCCTGTAGTTTTCAAATGCTGTCGGATAATTTTTCCTGTTGAAGTTTTTAAGAAAATCCTTCTTGTCTGTAAGTAAATCGTAAGTTATCATACTCTGCCTCTATTTTCCTTCCTTTTTTCTAAAGGGACTGTACTTAAATATCATTGGATAAATCGCTGTCAAAAAGAAGATAACGATTCCGTATCTGACAAACCTTAAAAGGTTTGCGGCATATGATCCCGAATCAAGAAACTCCTTACTGAAAGGCATCTTAAGAAGCGTATTAAGAACAAGGTAAATCGCTCCGCCCAAGATTACTCTTAAGATGATTTCAAGCGGGTTGTTTGTCGCCTCAAACTTAACAAATTTCTCCTCAAAGGGTTCGCTTAGGAGGAATCCGATCAAAAGCCCGTATGAGGCAAAATAATCGCTTGTCTTACAGTAAAACATTCCTATTCCGCAGATAATTGCCAAAACGACGAATCTTACTCTCTTATCAAGAATTCTGCCAAGGATTAAAGATACACCAAACATTACGACAAGGCCCAAAGCCCATCCGCAAAGAACATCCGTAGGGTAATGGCATCCCACAACGACTCTCGAGAATCCTACAAGGAAGCAAAGAATCGGGGCCAGTATCGAGAAGACCTTTCTAAGCTCCTTACTGTGGAACGCAAGCGCCGGATACATAACAGCTGCGTTTGTGGAATGTCCGCTCGGGAACGAATACCCCTGCGTTGATATATTGTAAAGGTCGCTTCCGGAATCCACGGGACGCAGGCATTTGATGCTTGGATTGTCAAAATACGGTCTTCTTCTGAAGAATATATTCTTTATCATCGGAGCAGCGCAAAGTCCCACGCAGATTGTAACTCCGACCTTTCTTCCAAGCTCTTTGTTATAACACCAGTAAATAAAACCCATAATCGCTATCATCACCAGCTCTTCGCCAAAAGCGGAGAAAACGGAGATAACCGAAATAACGCTCTCAGGGATATTGGCCTGAAGCCATTCCATCAGAGCAATTTCCCAGGAAAATTGAAAGGTGTATCCTTCAAAAACCATGTGTTTTACTCCTTTGCGTTTTAAAAGTATATCTTGTATGATTATATCATACCTTAACGTGGGGGACGAAGGATTATGAAAAAAAACTACAAGATGGTGGTTTCTTATGACGGAAGCCGTTACAAGGGATGGCAGCGTCTGAAAGACCAGGATCTCACCATTCAGGGGAAGTTACAGGAAGTCCTCGATAAGCTCGAGGGAGAATTTGTCGACGTGACGGGCTCGGGAAGAACGGATGCCGGTGTTCATGCGCTAAGGCAGGTCGCAAACTTCCATCTGTCAAAGGATATGACCTGCGAAGAAATACACGCTTACTTAAACCGTTATCTTCCGGATGACATTGCTGTCATTTCTGTCGAAGAGGCGGACGAGAGATTCCATGCCAGATTCAATGCGATAAGCAAAACCTATCGCTACACAATCCGCACTTCGCCTGTTTTAGATGTATTCAGAAGAAAGTATGAATACAGTTATACCGACTATCCGCTTGATATTAAACTTATGGAAAAAGCCGCCTCACATCTTACGGGCACGCATGATTTCATGAGTTTTTGCGGCAACAATCATATCAAAAAATCAACCGAGAGAACCCTCTTTTCAATCGATATCAAAAGGGAGGGTGACCTTGTAATAATCGACTTTACGGGAAACGGTTTCCTTCAAAACATGGTAAGAATCCTTACGGGAACCCTCATTGAAGTGGGTGCCGGGCTCAGGGATGCCGATTCAATGGATGAGCTTGTCAAAGCAAGAAAAAGAAGCGAAGCGGGCTTCATGGCTCCTGCCAAAGGACTTACTCTTTTGAAAGTCGTTTATGAGGATAAGTAATGAGATTTTATATCGCAGATCTGCACTTTTTTCATGAGAACTTAATAAAGTCCATGGACAACCGCGCATTCGAATCGATTGAAGCCATGAACTCATATATGATAGAACAATGGAATTCTGTTGTAAGAAAAAATGACGAGGTTGTCATTTTGGGAGATTTCTCCTACGCCAAATGGGATAAGACAGCTCCCATCGTAAAGGAACTTAAGGGCAAGAAATACCTTGTTACCGGCAATCACGACAAGTTTGTAAAGGATAAAAGTTTCGATCAGTCCCTCTTTAAATGGGTCGGACCGTATCTTGAATTAAACGATAACAACAGAAAAGTTATCCTGTGCCATTACCCGATTATGTGCTATAACGGCCAGTATAACTTCTCAAAAGCAGGCAATTCCAAGACCTACATGCTGTATGGTCACGTCCATAACTCATACGACTATACACTCGTTAAGGACTTCGTTAATGACACGCGTGTCAGAACTCGCGAGGTTAAAGACCTAGAAGGTGAAATTCCAATCCCCTGCAACATGATTAACTGCTTTTGTATGAGAAGCGATTACAAGCCGTTAACTCTCGATGCATGGATTGCGCTTGAGGAAAAAAACTGATTACCAGTCGCTGTCCCAGTCGCTTGAGCCTGAATCCCAGCTGTCCGAACTGCTCCAGCTCGAATCCGAATCCCAGCTGCTCCAGCTGTCTGAGCTTGAGTATGATGAGGAATTGGAGTCCGATGTGCTGAAGTTTTCTGCATAATAATCCGACTCCTCAAAGTCTGTAATCGTATCATCCCATTCTACCGAATAGTTCTCCGGATTGTTTAGAAAATCAAACGGGAGATACTGTTCGTCATATGCGTAGTAATCATCTGCGTAAGAATCATAGTAATAATAGTCATTTTCATATCGGCAAATGACATTATTGTCATATTTGAAGTATTGGGGCGATGAGTACCTGTTTGCAATCGGAATCATCACAAGAAGCGATACCAAAAGCGCCGGCCATAAGAATTTCTTTACCTTATCGTAAAGAGGCTTATTCCATACGGACAATGCAAAGAATCCCAATCCCACCAGGCCGAGCGGAACTACCGAATACCAGCAAAGAGCCCATGAACCAAGTGCCAGAAAGCCCCAGATCAGTTTGCCGACAAAGCCAACTGTACTGCCGGCTTTTTTGCCAACGTTTTCATAATTGGTTCCGCCGCCGTATCTTGTTCTCGCGCCTCTATTAAGGTTATTCTCCTTCTGATTAAGGATTTCGGCCTTTAACTTAAGATAAAGCTCATTAACGGCATATGCCTCATCCGGGCCTTCATATCTTACCGCACGCTGTCCGTCAGCCTTATTCTTGTATACGATAAAATTCTCGCCATCCTGATAGATGCCGAATGCCTTAGGTTTCTTGTAATCAACGCCTATGAAAAATCTGGTCGTCTCGTAAGGCGGCAGATTATGCGCATGATACCACTCATGAAGATCCGAGATGGTCTTTGGCGTCTTGGGCGCTGTTCGCTTTATGTTTTTGTTTGCGGCACCGCAGTTCGGACACTTTTCAAGGGTATCCTCAAACATGTTGCCGCAGTATTCGCACTTAAGCTTCATACAGGTAATTCCTTATCTTAACCGGGTCTATAAACTCTGCTTCCGGCTCTTTGAAGTCTCCTTCAAAAGCCACCGAATAACAGTAATCATCATCTGTAAAGCGATTGATGAAACGGTAATCCCGGTCATCATCATCGCACACTAAAACAATCTTACCACATGACTCCCTAAAGGAAAAGGAGTCGAGTGGTCTTGACAGTCCGTCCCCTTTAAGTTTCACAAAGCTCTCCTTAAGAGTCCAGAGTTTAAAAAACAGCTTCTTTTTCTCATCTTCATCAAGAGTTTCTTCCAAAGCTTTAACCTCAGATGGAGAAAAAAATCTTTTTGCGACATTCATGTCATATTTTCTGTTCGCATTTTCTATGTCGCATCCTGCTTCCGTATCACCTATAACGCACATAACCCGTTCTCCCGAATGAGAAAGGTTAAAGAAAACCGAGGAATCCTTAAAGTAAGGCTTCCCGTTTTCACCCTTAATCACCTCAGGAAGCTTAGACAGACCAAGAAGCCTTGCTCCGTATAAAAGCAAAGCTCCTGCTGCAAGTGAACGCCTCTTATCGGATTCGGATTTGATCCTGTCAATTTTGTCCTTCCGATACTCGGGCATCAGGTCATATAAACTTTTAAAGAGCCCCTCGTCTCCAAGGGGCTCTATGTTAGTTATGTACGCTTTAAGATTCATTCCTTATTCCGTATCTGCGGGTGCAGTATATGAATAATTGTCGTTTGTTACATCACCGATATCGATGATTGTTCCGTCAGCGCCCTGTACTTTGGGAAGCTGTCCGTTCCATTTCTCAATGGTTCTGTTCTTAAGTACATTGGGGGTCAATGACTCTTCGAGAAGCTTGTTTGCTTCTGCTTCAGCCTCTGCCTGCACCTTTAATGCATCTGCATCAGCCTGTGCGTTACGAAGTTTTACTTTTGCATCAGCTTCAGCTTTCTCAACTGCTGTCTTGTTCTCAATCTGCTGAGTCTCATAAGCCATCTGAGCCTGCTGTTTCTGAGCAATCTTATTGTTGTACTCATCATCGAAAGTTGCGTTTGTAACAACTACCTTGTTGATCTTAACAACCTCTGCGCCGTACTTTTCATCAAGTGACTTCTGGATGTTGTCCTTTACAAGGGGCTCTAAGATGTTACGGTTGGTAACGTCTGTAGGTGTAAGGGACTTTGATGAACCCTTTAATGCTGAAGCTACAAGGTTTTCGGATACAAGGTTGTTCTTGTAATCTGAAACATTAGCATAAATCCATGAGCTCTTTGAAGGGTTAATCTGGTAAGTTACCGTTACGCCACTGAAGAACACTTCGTTACGCTCTGCAGTCTCTGCGCTGATTGTATCAACGAAAGTGATATCCTGCTGCTTGTTGTTTACCTTCTGAATCTCCTGTACAAAGGGAATCTTGAAATTGATTCCGTTGGGTACTACCGCATTTGAAATCTGTCCGAATGTAACTCGAACTCCGGTGTAACCTGTGGGTATGATTGCGAAGCTGTTGGACACTACAATGAGTACCACGAGGGCAATTGCAACCCAACCGATAATTTTGCCAAAACCTTTTTTCTCTTTCATTCTATATCTCCTCTTTCTTAAGGACCTCTTCTTATTTTTCGTCCTTATGATTATATCTTACACATCCCGTGATGTAAATAAATGCCTTCAGGTGCGAAATAAGGCATCATATTTCTCCGTGCCCGGCAAATATGATTGTTTTTCCCGCCCCGTTAAGGTTTTTGATTATTCGTTTAAAAAGCTCCCGCGCCTCATCATCAAGGTCGTTAAAAGGCTCGTCAAGCACATAAACCGTCGGATTAAGGGCAAGAACAGACGCAAAAGCCACCTTCTTTTTCTGGCCACCGCTCAGATGATAGGGTGACCTTTCAGATAGATCTTCTATTTCAAGAAGGCTTAAGCAGTCCTTTGTTCTCTTATCAACTTCCTCTTCGCTAAGCCCCATCTGCCTCGGTCCGAACGCGACCTCGTCATAAACAGTCGGATTAAAGAGCATGGAATCCACATTCTGGAAAAGAAAGCCCACATGCTTGTGAAAATATTTAAGGTTCTTTTCATCCTTAAGAACCTTCCTGTCTATAACCTGACCGTTTAAGGTATAGGTTCCCTCGCTTGGGAATAATAGCCCGTTTAATATCTTAAAAAGCGTGGATTTGCCCTTGCCGTTTCCCCATGGAATGTGGCGCAGTTCGCCTCGTTCCACGCAAAAATCAAAGCCTTCAAACACGCTTTTAGAGTCATCTTCATATTTAAAACTGATATTTTTAAGTTCGATAAAAGCCATCAGTATTCACCCGTGAAGCCTCTGCATTCCATGGCTTCATACATTTCTTTGCTCATCTCGGTCGAACGGATAAAAGTTGTTCCCATAATTCCTCCGACCGATGAATATTTTTTGTTGTTTTTGCCAACGCTTCTCTTGGCAAGTGCCGTCAGCATGTCGCTTATAAGATTACCCAAAAGCACAATGTACTTAAGGGTTATATCAAATGTAAAAATGAAAAGCCCCGGCAGCTTAAGTTTCCTCATGGCTCCCGTGATATGGTGCCACGTCGTCGTGTGGTTAAAAATATTAAGTGCTTCTACAGATAAGAAAACCTTTGCCACAACCCTCAGGTTATTGTACATCCCGGCAGGGTTCATAATCATCGCGGGTAAAAACAGTATAAAGGCAAGGAGTGCCGCAAAAACCGCTGGCTTAAGAATCTTTGGAATATCCTTTGGCGGCCAGAAGGCCAGATATCCGTTTAGAAAGGCGGCAA
>JAGACI010000076.1 GCA_017614185.1 Lachnospiraceae bacterium
TAAGGATAAGGACAGTGACGAATTAAAAACTGCCAAGAAGGAACTCGAGGAGCTTCAGCTCGCATATAAGAAAGCCCTCCTTGACGGCGGCATCTCTGACTATGTTTACTACGATGCTGTAGCAGGCAGAGAGGATTCGACTGACGGATACAGAGCGAAGATAAAAGCTGCAAGAACCAAGGTTGAAAATATAGAGGCACAGATTCTCGCACTTAAGAATCAGGAGCTTACCGGTGAGTACGACGCAGCTTCACTTGATTTAAAGATTTCCAATGCAGAAACGGCTATGTCTAACGCAAAAGCTAAGATGGAAGGTGCAAATGTAACTGCTCCTTCAGGTACATATGCTAATGCAGCTGAAGCTAAGAACGCAATGGATAACTATGCCAAGGCTATGGAAGCAGCCAGGATTACCAGAGATAATGCGCAGGCTGATATGAATGCGCAGTATGATGTCATCATGAAAGTTAAGCAGATTTTAAATGCCCGCAACCAATATTCTGCTGATGATGATCAGGGATACATTGACTGGTGTACAGCTAATTCAACATTGGTAGGCGATGTGGTTGCAATTCTTGGTACGGGAACTCACAACCCTCCTTTAATAGCAGAACTTGAAACTGGGCTTGAAACGTTAAATGGAGCCTCAGCAACACCAGGAGTCGGGGGATCAGGTGGTAGCAGTGGTTCAGGATACCATGATGCGGTAGATGCCTACAACGCAGCTCAGGCAGACTACGATTCAGCATATAAACTCTATGCAGAAGCTGCAGCAGCATATAACAGCTTCGGTTCAGCAAGTTCATCTCAGGGTGCATATAATTCAGCCAAGTCTGAGTATGATAATGCTAAGAATAACTACGATAACCTCGTTCAGATGAAAGCCAATGCAGCGCTTTCCGGAACTGAACTTAAGAATAAGATTGCACAGTTAGAAAATGATAAGACAGCGGCACAGGATGACCTTGACCAGCTTTTAAAGGACATCCCCGGTGAGATTGAGCTTAACAGTACTGCAAGAGCATTAAAGGAGAAGCAGGAAGAACTTCAGAAGCTTCTTGATAATGCTGTAGGTGCAACAGTTAAGGCACCTGTAGCAGGTAAGATTGTTGATATCAGCGTTGTATCAGGCGGTAAGGCAGAAGCTAATGCAACAATTGCAACCATCCAGCCTGAGGACAAAGGCTTTACTTTAAAGATTTCTGTAAGTGCAGAGCAGGCTAAGAAAGTAAGCATCGGCTCTCCTGCTGAGATTCAGAACGCATGGTACTACAATGACATTACGGTTGAATTAAAGGCTATCCAGAACGATCCCGCAAATCCCGGCAAGAACAAACTCCTTGTCTTTGACGTAAGCGGTGATGTATCAGACGGTCAGTCATTAAGCGTTTCCGTAGGCTCCAAGTCACAAAACTATGATCTTATTGTTCCCAATTCAGCAATAAGATCTGATGATAACGGTAAGTTTATCTTAATCGTTGACCAGAAGAGTTCTCCTATCGGAAACAGATATTATGCTACAAGAGTAGATATCGAAGAAGTTGCAAAGGATGATACGCAGACAGCTATTTCTGCGCCTTTAAACGGTTGGGAGTTCGTAATCACGGCTGCTACAAAGCCTGTTGATCCCGGAATGCAGGTAAGACTTGCTGAGTAAACAGGAGAGTATATTTTGAAAAGATTCTTTAAGAGTCTTTCGTTAAAAAGACTCATATTGTTGGGGAGTGCAGTTTTAGCCCTGATAATAGCATTAATCATAAAGTTAATATGCACATCCAAGGCCAATTCTCTTACAGAGCAGATGGCCTGGAAGCGCTGGGGTAACCTTGCCAAAGATACTCAGATTTCTGTTTTTTTCGATAAGGAATTTGACTATAACTTCTACAATATAAGGTCACTTCAGGCAGATATGGAAAAGAAACTGCTTGAGTCAAGCATTGTAAGCGAATCGGAAAACGCCAATGCAAGACAGTGGATTTATGCTTACAGCTTAAAGGGTTCAGTTGACCTTGAAGGTGAAGCCGGCAAGACCACGGCCAATGTCTATGCGGTAGGCGGAGACTTCTTTGAGTTCCATCCTTTGGAACTTGTAAGAGGAAGTTATTTCGAGAGCACCGATGTTATGAAGGATTACATCCTTCTTGACAGAGAGCTTGCCTGGCAGCTTTTCGGTTCGAATGATATAATCGGTAAGCAGGTTTGGTGCGGTAATATTCCCCTTATGGTAATTGGGGTGTATAATCGTCCGGAGAGTAAGTTCAATGAAGCGGCCGGCAATAATGCTGCAACCGCTTATATCTCATATGAAAGCTATGGCACATTATCGGGCGAAGAGTCCGCAAACGGTCCGGGAGTTGATACTTACGAGATTATTCTTCCCAATCCCGTTAAAGGATTTGGCCTTCAGCTTTTCATCGATACTTTTAAGACTGATGAGTCAAAGTATATGATGATTGAGAACGCCGAGCGATTCAGCTTCTTAAGCTTACTTAAGGTAATCAGAGATTTTGGCAAGCGTTCCATGAGCATGAAGGGCATCGTTTATCCTTACTGGGAGAACATAGCAAGAGGCTATGAGGATATCCTTGCCATATTTTTACTGATAAGACTTATCCTTTACCTGTATGCAATTGTTATTGCGGTAATCTTTATCGTAATAGGCTTAAAGAGCATACCCTGGAAGGATTTAAAGAGAAGATTTCTTGACTGGTATGATGACTTTAAAACGTCGGATCATACCAAGATAAAGGACTTTTTTAAGAAGATCTCGAAAAGAGATGTGGAGGATTTATGAAAAAAAGAGTTATAAGCACATTGCTTATTCTTGTCATGGTACTCGGTACCCTTGCAATGGCAGGATGTGGAAAGAAAGCAAAGACAACTGAGACCAAGCTTGATAAAGACCACGTATTCAAGATGGAAGAGCTTGGAATTGACCTTGGCGATTTGAATGTAAGCGCCATGAACTATGATGGTGAGAATCTTTACTTATTTGCCCAGGGCTGGGGCGCTGATGACGGCGGTCAGCAGTATGCCCTTTATAAGGTTAACCTTGAAACCAAAGAGTCAAGTAAGGTAAATATCCTCACAGGTTTTGAGGATGAGATTGCCCAGTATAACACTGACGGCGGCGGAGAGATGGTAACTTTTGGTGAGCCTGTAGAGGGTACCGTGGAAAATTCTGAGGAGAACACTGAAGAGAATTCCGAGGAGAGCACTGAAGGCGAAACCACCGAAAAGGAAGCTGTTGACGATCTGGTTGCTGAAGGAACCGTTGACGATGATTTCTATGAAGGCGATTACTACTCAGATGAAAACGGCGAATGGGCAAGCGTATGGATTGGTTCAACCTCTATTGACAACAACGGAAATCTTTACGCTGCCGTTGAGTACACACATGAGAAATACGGCGATGAGTATATAAGCGATAACAAATATTATCTTAACTGCTGGGACGGCAACGGCGAGATTAAGTGGAGCCAGTGTATTTATGACAGCACAAAGAATCCTGATGCCGGATATTTTTACATCAGTAACGTAAACTGTCTTGAGGACGGAAGCCTTATTTATACAGAAGAAGGCAAATTTAACGTTGTAGATGTGGCGACAGGTGAACCCAAGAAATCAGTAGATTTCTCCGATTATACCGATTA
>JAGACI010000009.1 GCA_017614185.1 Lachnospiraceae bacterium
AACGTCCGGAACGTCCAAAAGTTCCGTGCATTCGTTTAGCAGAATGTTTCTTGGAAGATATACATTTCCGTCAAGCGTTGCGTTAAAGAGGACATACATTATTCCGCTTCTGATTCTGAATTCCGAATCGGCCAGAATTCCGATTTTGGCTGCTATTTCATCCGCAGTTTTAAAGCCGATTCCGTCGATATCCTCGGCAAGCTTGTAAGGGTTTTCCCTGAGGATTGTATAGAGAGCCATTCCATAGGTGTCATAGATTTTGTAAGCCATGTTCGGGCTTATTCCGTATCCCGACAGGTACAAAATAGCGTCCCTTTGCTCTTTTCGGTTTTCAATCTGATTGCCTATATCCCTTGCTTTTGCGGGACTGATTCCCTTTATCTCGGAAAGTCTCTCGGGCTCTTCCTCCATAATTCTAAGTGTGTCGTCACCGAACTTCTTAAGGATTCTCGAAGCAAGCGCAGCACCGATTCCCTTTACGGCACCGCTTCTTAAATATCTCTCGACGCTTTCCCTGTCGGTAGGAAGCATTACCTCATGAGAGGATACCTTAAACTGCTCACCATAAGTAGGGTGAGTTGTCGTCTCACCCGTCAGTGACAGAGTCTCCCCTTCGGCAAGGTCGGGGAAGAAGCCTACGCAGACTATCTCTTCGCCCGCACTTATGAAATTCATAACCGTGTAACCATTCTCTTTGTTATGAAAAATAATATGGTCCACGTAACCCTTAATGTTTTCCATTTAAACCCTTTTTGCAAAAATAAAGGACTGCCTTCGGCAGTCCCAAAATTTTAATTCTTATATGCTTTCGGTCTCGTCCGTCGCAGGTTTTACCGAATAGTTTCTCTTCATCTGCTCATACATCTGCTTGGCTAAGCCTATGCTGTTGGTCTCGGTAGAGGTCTTTGCAAGTTTTTTGTAAAGCTCATCCTTGTAAAAATCGACCATGGTGTCCATGGATGAGGAGGAGTTGTCTGCCTTAACCACCGTCTTCTCCATGCCTTTAAATACCTGCTCGAGAAAATATGCTTCGAATTCCTTGCAGGCATCCATGAGCTCGTCATCTGTTTTCTCGGCTGCGTTGTTAAGAACGCCCTTAAGCTCATTGGTCTTCTGATTGGAAATCTGTGAGGACAGTAAACCCTGATATGCCGACAAATTAGAAATATCCATAGTCTACTCCTTATCTCCTTAAGTTGTTAGCCTGCTGCATCATCTCATCGGATGCCTGGATAGCTTTTGAGTTCATCTCATATGCTCTCTGTGTGATAATCATGCTTACCATCTCATCGGCAACCTGTACGTTTGACTGCTCCAAGTATCCCTGTAAAAGCTTACTTCTCTGAAGAGCTCCGTTTGTTGCCTCGTTAAGTGCGGGGCCGCTAGCATCGGATACAGAGTAGATTGTGCTGTCTTCCTTGGTAAGGCCGGCAGGGTTATTGAACTGATAAAGTCCTATAGCGAATCCCATAGGCTGTGGAACGTTGTTCTCATCGGGATAGCAAACTGTTCCGTCGGCTGTAACGGTAATTCTTGATGTCACATACTGGTCTCTGGGGAGAGTCATCGGCTGTCCTGTTGTACTGAGAACAGGAAGTCCTTCTGTGGTTGTAAGAACCAATGTATTGTTAGTACCGAGAGTCCATGTGAAATCACCGTTTCGGGTATAGTGAGTCTGTCCGTCGTTACCTTTAACGGCGAAGAATCCTTCACCCTCAATGCAGAAAGCTGTATCGCTTTCTGTAGCATTGGCGGCTCCCTGTTTAAAAATCGAAATCATGGAAGCATTTCTGACACCAAGTCCAACCTGAGCTCCTACGGGCTTTGTATCGCCGTTTGCGGATGTGGTCTTGGTCTGGATTGTCTGATAAAGCAAAGATTTGAATTCGTTAACCGTGGTCTTGAATCCGACGGTATTAACGTTTGCAAGGTTATTGGCAATTGTGTCCAAATTAACCTGCTGAGCGTTCATGCCTGAAGCGGCACTCCATAAACTTCTTACCATTTGGTCTTCCTCCTGCTTTCTTAATCCTTAAGGATTAAAGCTTTCCGGTCTGATTAGCTGCGTACTCGAGAGTCTGATCGTACGCCTGAATAATCTTCTGATTACTCTCGTAAGCTCTTGTGATGGAAATCATATTAACCATCTCAGTAACTACCGAGAGATTGGCGGTCTCGAGATAACCGGAATAGACTTCCGCATCAGCTGCTTTGGTTTTGTAACCTTCTACGGGCTCGAAGTAAGTCTCACCGTATTTAAGGAGATAATCATAATCCTCAAAATCGGTAAGTCTCAATGTTGCCACGGTTACACCATTCTGGCTGATACTTCCGTCACGATTGACAGTTGCATCTACGAGGGGATTAAGCTTGATTCTTCCTGCTGTTCCCAAAACGTAGTCGCCGTCCTTGGTAACAAGATATCCGTCCTTGGTAAGTGTAAAATCACCTGCTCGGGTGTACTTCGTTGAAGTTACCCCTGCCTTGTTCGTAAATTCAATTGTGAAGAATCCGTTTCCGCCAAGGGCGAGATCATAGGTATTACCTGTGGTCTGGAAAGGTCCCTGGTCGTAATTGGTATAGGATTCTCCGATTTTGACACCGGGATTGTTGATGCCTACTCTCTTGGGCAGGACACCAACATCTGATGTATCTTTAAGTCTGAAAGCGAGAATGTCATCAAAGGACTGGCTTGTGGAGCCTTCCTTCTTAAAGCCGACCGTAGTGGAGTTGGCCAGGTTGTTGGTCATAATGTCCATTCGGTTCTGCTCATTTCTCAAACCCGTATAAGCGGTATACAGTCCTTTTAACATTCGCTGCCTCCTGTGGATTGCTTACTCTTCTCTGTAGCCTGCCTGGAATTCCACGTACTTACCGGTTCCGATTGCAACCGCTGTCATGGGATCTTCCGCAGTCATTGTATTGATACCTGTTCTGTCATAGATAAGGTCTTCAAGTCCGTTAAGTAAGCTTCCGCCACCTGTAAGGACAATGCCTCTGTCGGCAATGTCGGCAGCAAGTTCCGGAGGTGTCTTCTCAAGTACGCTGTGAATTACCTCAATAATCTGCTGGGTGGGCTCTCTTAATGCTTCCTCCGTCTCATCGGAAGAAACACGGACTGTCTTGGGAAGACCTGTTACGAGGTTACGTCCTCTGACGTCCATATAATCAACCTCAGCTCTCTTAAATGCCGAGCCGATCTTTATCTTAATATCCTCAGCGGTTCTCTCACCGATAAGGAGGTTATGCTTCTTACGCATATAACGAACGATAGCTTCATCAAAGTCATCGCCTGCAACCTTAACCGATGCACTTACAACCGCACCGCCAAGGGAGATAACTGCGATATCTGATGTACCACCGCCTATATCAACAATCATGTTGCCGCAAGGCTTACTGATATCGATACCTGCACCGATAGCTGCTGCGATAGGCTCCTCAATGATGGAAACCTCTCTTGCGCCTGCCTGGTAGGTAGCGTCCTCAACTGCCTTCTTCTCAACTTCTGTTACGCCTGAAGGAACACAAACTGCGATTCTGGGTTTACGGAATGTTCTCTTTCCGAGAGCTTTCTGGATGAAATACTTCATCATCTTCTCAGTTACTGTATAGTCAGAAATAACACCCTGTCTCAAGGGTCTTACTGCTACGATGTTGCCGGGTGTACGTCCAAGCATTAAACGTGCATCCTCACCGATTGCCTTAATCTTATCGGTGTCTCTGTCAAAAGCTACAACTGAGGGCTCCTTAAGCACAACGCCCTTGCCTCTTATATAAACAAGGATGCTGGCAGTTCCCAAATCGATTCCAATATCTGCATACTGCATATGATAATTACCCCTTTCTGTGGTAAAAGATTCGTACAAAAATAAAAGTGCGCAAACACACAACCTAATTATAACGCATCTTTTCCGTTTTTCAAAGGGGCACAGTTATTAAATTTCTATAAAGACTATATCGGCGAAGCAGTAAAAAAACATTACCGCTTCGCCGAATTTTTAATGATTATTTCTTATTCTTTTTACTCTTGCTGTCCTTAAAAATCTTAGCAAGGAACTGTCCCGTATAAGACTTTTCTACCTTGGCGACCTCCTCAGGGGTACCCTTTGCTATAACGGTTCCTCCCTTGTCTCCGCCCTCGGGTCCCATATCGATTATGTAGTCGGCAGTCTTTATGACATCAAGGTTATGCTCGATTACAATGACGGTATTGCCCGAGTCGGCAAGCCTGTGAAGAATATCTACAAGCTTGTGTACATCCGCAAAGTGAAGTCCTGTTGTGGGCTCATCAAGGATATATATCGTCTTGCCGGTTCCCTTCTTTGAAAGCTCCGTTGCAAGCTTGATTCGCTGGGCCTCACCACCCGAAAGAGTGGTCGAAGGCTGGCCAAGCTTAATGTAGCATAAGCCAACATCATAAAGGGTCTGTATCTTACGTTTTACGGTAGGCACGTTCTCAAAGAAAGGAAGTGCTTCCTCAACAGTCATGTTAAGGACATCATATATGCTCTTGCCCTTGTACTTAACCTCAAGGGTTTCTCTGTTGTATCTCTTTCCTCCGCAGACCTCGCAGGGTACATATACATCGGGAAGGAAATGCATCTCAATCTTTATGATACCGTCACCGGAACAGGCCTCACATCTTCCGCCCTTAACGTTAAAGCTGAATCGTCCTTTGCTGTAGCCCTTTGCCTTGGCATCGGTTGTCGATGCAAAGAGGTCTCTTATCATATCAAAGACACCTGTGTAGGTTGCAGGGTTGGAACGAGGCGTACGTCCAATGGGTGACTGATCTATATCAATTATCTTGTCGAGCTGTTCTGCTCCGACTATTCCCTTGTGCTTACCGGGAATTGTTCTTGCTCTGTTTAATGTCTTCGCAAGACTCTTCTTAAGTATTTCATTGATAAGTGAGCTCTTTCCGGAGCCTGAAACGCCTGTAACGCAGGTCAATACTCCGAGAGGAATATCAACGTCTATGTTCTTTAAGTTATTTTCGGCAGCCCCAAGGACCTTAATGTATCCTGTAGGTACTCTTCTGACCTTCGGAATGGGGATACTTAACTTGCCTGACAGATACTGTCCTGTAATGGAGTCCGGATTATTCATGATATCCTCTGCGGTTCCGATGGCGACAACTTCTCCACCTTCGCTTCCCGCTCCGGGCCCGATATCCACAATGCAGTCCGCTTCTCTCATTGTTTCCTCATCATGTTCAACTACAATGAGAGTATTTCCAAGGTCTCTTAAGTTCTTAAGAGCCTGTAAAAGCTTTCCGTTATCTCTCTGGTGAAGACCAATGCTCGGCTCATCAAGGATATAGCATACGCCTACAAGGCCTGAACCAATCTGGGTTGCAAGCCTTATTCTCTGGGCCTCTCCGCCGGAGAGTGATCCGGTGCTTCTTGCAAGGGTCAGATAATCAAGTCCGACATTCTTAAGGAATCCTACTCTGGCCTTAATCTCTTTAAGCAAAAGATGTCCGATTGCTTCCTGCATCTTAGTAAGCTTCATGTTCTCGAGGAAAGTGCTTAACTTCTCGATTGACA
>JAGACI010000010.1 GCA_017614185.1 Lachnospiraceae bacterium
AACTCAAAGAATCGAAGAACTGTCCTCTCACTTACATGCTTTGGTATAAAGGCTAGAAGCATTCCACTCATGAATCTGTCTCCTGCTTATAGAATGCATAATTGTTTCCGCCTTTGCCCTTACATGTGTACATAACCGAATCGGCAAGCTTGTACATTTCATCAAAGTGCTTTGTCCTGCCGCCGGGACACATGATGGCTCCGATACTTACGCTTACGACATCCTGATCCTCAAGTCCCGGGATAGCGATAACCTTGATATCCTCAAAGAGTCTGTCAAGACATCTTCCGCCGACCTCTTCATCCTTGATGTCTACGGCAAAGATTGCGAACTCATCTCCACCGATTCTCATAAGGATATCCTTACGTCTGAATGCTCTCTTAAGGCATCCTGCTATGGCTTTAAGAACCTTGTCTCCGATGGGATGGCCGTAGGTATCGTTTATATGTTTAAACTTGTTGACATCAATGATACAGAACATCCCGTCAACATTTCTCTTAATGAACTGCTCCGCTCTCTTAAATCCGCTGTCTCTGTTAAGAAGTCCTGTCAGACTGTCAGTCTCGGAAAGTTTAAAGAGTTTCTGCTCCATCTCCTTGTTTGTGGTGATATCCGCAAGGGATGTTATTACAACGGAAGTCTTGTTGGAAAGTGTTGTAAGTTTGGACTCAGCCTTAATATAGGTGACTCTGTTATCAAGGTGGTAAACCGGGTATTCGTAGCTTACCTCATCACCTTTATTCTTAAGCGAGCCAAGCTTCTCTCTGATATTCTTGGTGCCATCTTTTAAACAGTCTTCAACAACATCGGGGAAAATATCATCCATCATTATGTTAAGCGGCATGTCGAACACATCCGATGCTGCCTCGTTACAGATGATGATTCTGTTTTCCATGTTTGTAACGATAACACCGCTTGACTGCATATGAAGCATCTCCGCATAGATTTCGTTTTGATTCTCCAAAGCTTCCTGCAGTGCTTTTCTGTACTCAAGCTCCTTTCTTTCAAGGTTTCTGATATCTCTTTTTCTTGAAAGTTCTCTTCTCTCTCTCGCATCAACATTTTTGATGCCGACCATTATGTTGGAGTCGCCAAGATTTTTGTTGGAGTCAACAAACTTGGTCTCGTAATACATGATGGCACCGCCGAGTACGATACGGTAAACGATGGTATATCTTCCTGTCTCCTCAAGTTCCTTCATTACATTTTCTCTGACAAAGGACTCTGTAACGTACTCAACATCATCTTTATATATAGACTCGGGCACAAAAATCTTCGCATCTTCGAAGAAGTCATCACCCTCTGTCTTAAGTCCCATGTTTCTGTAAAACTGTGTGTTGGAAAAAGATCTGTAGGAGTTGTCGTCCTTATTAACCCAGAAAATGATGTCATACTCATCCGCAAGAGAAGTGATCATCATGTTTCTGGCATAGTTCTCTTTCTTATGCTCGGTGAGAACCTCATTCTCACTCTCAATAGAAATGTTATATATGAGAATTGCCACGCTTCCAAGCATCAAAGACATTGCAAAGAAAGGAAGAATCGGCAATGCATACTGTAATGTCGCGCCAAGTATATAAAGAACCGTAACGGCCATAACAACAAGGCTTCGCATCTTTTCATACGTTTTCTCTTCGTTCTTGTAATGCATGGAGGTTCTTACAAAAGCCCAAACGTGATAGAAAATATAGAAAATCCAGATAAAAATACCGGCCCCGGTAAATGTAACCGTTCCATCCGAATTCATGTGGAAGAAATAGTTGGTTGTATAGTTTACCGCCACGAACTGCAATCCAATCAAAGCCGGAACAGCATCAATTAAGTAAAGTTTTCTGTCCCTGCTCTTGGTAATCATATAAAGATGAACCATGGCATACTCGTACCAGACAAGTCCTACGACCATTCCGACGCTTATTGAGCCATAGTAGAATGCCTCCTTCATTCCAAGAAGCATCTTTTCCGACAGGAAAACAGAAAAGCCCCACACTCCGTCTAATAGAGTGTAGAGCATAGTCACAACGACAAAGCCCTCAAACATCTTAAGGCTCTGGTTCTTTACATTCTGTTTGGTTACCCTGGCAAGGACCAGGGCAAGTGATGCCAACGCGATAATTGATGAAATAATGTAAGTACGGCTCGTCATAAATGTTCGGGCTCCTTATCCCTTATCACCTAAGAACAAACTTCATTACAACCGGGTTGTGGTCTGAGTATTCAAAACCCGTATCAATATTGTTAACACTTGTTACTTCTATATTATCAGAAACTACAAATCCATCAACTATTACGGTGAAATTCCCCTCCTTATAGGGTACGTCACAGTTCCTAGCTGTAGGAATAACTGCACCGTTGTCATAATTGATACATCTCGATAGTCCGTCAGGCAGAACATCTTCGGGGAATGGCATTGTCCATCCAAAAGGTGACTCATCGAGTCCATCGAGAAGTTTTAACGAATTGTCGGTAAAATCATCGTTAAAGTCTCCGCCTGCAACTACATAGTTTCCTTTGTTATACTCTTTTACCATGTCTTCAAAAAGCATGTTAAGCTGCATTGAATGAATGGCATCGCTTCCGCCATATGCGGAAAGGTGAGAGTTGTAAATAACAAGTTCTTTTCCGTTGTCCGTAGGAATTCTTGAAATACTGAAGCATCTGTCAAGATCAAGAATTTTGGTGATGCTGTCGGAAATAGGATAGCTTCTCCTAAGTCCTGAAGTAATATTATATTTTGAAAGTGTAAGTATTCCTGACTTGTTCTTGCCATGAGGCTCGGTAAAAGGATAAAACAAAAATGCCGAGTCAAAGTTCTGTGCAAATACACTTGAGTATCCGTTAAGTTTTGCCTTAAGTGCGGCTGCCTCATCTACGTGGTAAGATCTGGTTCCGTCAAAATCCACTTCCTGAAAAACCACAAAATCGGGGTCAAAAGAAAGTGCCTTATTGCCCGCCTTGTCAACACACTCTATTACGCTCTCTTTGCTGTCGGCCCAGGATTCTGTGCCGCCATCCATAAAGAAGGTGTAATCGCTTGTGTAAGCTCCAAAGCCTATGTTTTGTGTAAAGATTGTAAGTTCTTTGCCTGTTTCGACGTTTCCCTTTGAAGAAACGTTTTCGGGTACCAGACTTACATTATCCTCTATCCTTTTGTATGAGCCAAAAAGATAGATTGCATATACTCCAAAGACAACAACAATCGTTGCCATGACCCAGAGTAAAATCTTAAGAAACAAAGGCATTTTCTTCTTGTCTTTACTCATAATTCGTATACCCCCAAATCAGTTAAGCCTGTAAGTTCTTCCCTGCATCTACGGCTTCAAGCAAGCCAAAGTACTGCTTTCTTGCAATGTCAAATTCCTTGTTGAATTTGCTGTTTCTTCCGGAGTGAAGTCCGGTCACATAAGAGTGAGCAAGATGCTCATCCTCAGTGTTTGCTCTCGTAATTGTTGCCATGCCGATGTTTGAACAGGTATCGGCAATGCTTCCGATGTTTGAAAGGATGTTCATAAAGATTACACCTGCGGGAATCGAGCATGTTCCCTCTCTGAGTCTTGCAAGGTGATTGTCATGAACGGTGTCAATCATCTCATCGATAACCTCCTCCAAAGGCTCGATGTGTAAGGCTGAGTCAACGTTTCTCTTTTCAAACGCGGGACGTGTATAATCAAGAATCTCGGCAAGAAGCTTCTCAACGACCCTCATCTCGCTTAAAGCCACACCCGAGAAAGATATTCCATCCTTCACCATGTTGGTTGCGGCATCGGCGATATGAACAGCATGGTCACCAAGATGCTCAAACTCTGAAACGATTCTGTGATACTGGTTTAAAATTCTTATGTGTAAATCTTCGTTTATATAAGGAGAAAGTTTTACAAGATAGTTGTCGACACAGTCTGTCATGTAGTCGATATTCTCTTCTTCTTCGTATATCTCTTTGACTACGGCCTCGTCATATTTTTCAATAAGGCCAAGGGCTTTGTTAATGTTCTCGTATCCTAAATCAAGCATTGTAAGAAGCACGTTATAGCAGCTTCTGAATGCAAGTGCGGGTGTTGAAAAGAATACAGGGTTCAATGCCGAAATCTTCTCTGCATACTTGTTTGCCACAACCGCGTCGTCCTTGACGATTTTCTTACTTAACTTCTCAAAAGCAAAGGTTGCAGGAATCAATAAAACTGCGCAGCCTAAGTTAAAGATTGAGTTGGCGTTTGCAATACCGCTGGATGTAAGCTTCTTATCCCAAAGTGTACCAAGAAGTCCCATCCTTGATACAATTCCTACGATAACAAGTACAAGTACTGTTTTGCCAAGGTTATAAAGAATGTTGAAGATACCTACTCTTCTTGCGTCCGCTTTTGCA
>JAGACI010000077.1 GCA_017614185.1 Lachnospiraceae bacterium
AAATGCCCCCATACAGAAGATGTATATGGAGTTAATAAGAAGTGTCGGCGGAGATTTGGAGGCTCATAAGGGCGACCTTGCAAGAGGTCGAAACGGGGCCAAGAAGAAGGTTTCTACCCTTGCCCAGTACAGCAGAGACCTCACAAAGCTTGCTGCCGAGAACAAGCTTGATCCGGTTGTGGGAAGAGAAGAAGAGATTGCGAGAGTAATCCAGATTATTTCAAGAAGAACCAAGAACAATCCCTGCCTTATCGGTGAGCCCGGTGTAGGTAAAACAGCGGTTGTTGAAGGACTTGCAAGAAAGATTGTCTCGGGAGATGTTCCCCCTACAATTCAGAATAAGAGACTGTTAACATTAGACCTTTCCGGAATGGTTGCAGGTTCCAAGTACAGAGGTGAGTTCGAGGAGAGAATAAAGAAAGTTATTGCCGAGGTTATCGAATCGGGCGATATCATTCTTTTCCTTGATGAGCTTCATACTCTTATCGGTGCCGGCGGTGCGGAAGGTGCAATCGATGCTTCTAACATCTTAAAGCCTTCGCTTGCAAGAGGCGAGATTCAGCTTATCGGTGCAACCACCATAGCTGAGTATCGAAAATATGTTGAAAAAGATGCTGCATTGGAGCGTCGTTTCCAGCCTGTAAGCGTTGAGGAGCCCACACCCGAAGAGGCAATCAGAATCCTTAAGGGCGTTGCTCCAAAGTATGCTGAGCATCATGGCGTTGAGATTACGGATTCAGCCATTGAGGCGGCTGTAAGACTCTCAGCCAGATATATAAATGACAGAAACCTTCCCGACAAGGCGATTGACCTTATCGATGAAGCTTGTTCTGCCGCAAGAATCAAGACAATGAATGTTCCCGAGAACATAAAAGAGATGTCTGAAGAGATCAAAAACTGCGATGCCAAGATTGCATCTGCGGTTCGCATGGAAGCTTTTGACATTGCAGGAGAGATTAAGAAGGAACAGGATGACCTCATAGAGAAACTTGAGAGGGCAAGAAAGAACTACGAGAGAAAGCTTGGCAAGCAGGCATTTTCAATTGATGAGAATGACATTGCGGAAGTAGTTGCCATGTGGACCAAGATTCCCGTTAAGAAGCTTGCACAGAAAGAGAGTGAGAAACTCCTTAAACTCGAGAGTATTCTTCACAAGAGGGTTATCGGCCAGGAGGAAGCTGTCGTATCGCTTGCTAAGGCAATGAGAAGAGGCAGAGTAGGGCTTAAAGATCCCAACAGACCTATCGGCTCATTCTTATTCCTCGGACCTACAGGTGTAGGTAAGACAGAACTTTCCAAGGCTCTTGCCGAGGCAATGTTTGGCTCTGAGGACGCAATGATTCGAGTTGATATGTCTGAGTACATGGAAGGTCACTCCGTAGCCAAGATGATAGGTTCACCTCCGGGATATGTCGGATTTGAAGAGGGCGGACAGCTCGCCGAGAAGATAAGACGTAACCCTTATTCAGTTGTTCTCTTTGATGAGATTGAGAAAGCTCATCCCGATGTATTTAACGTTCTTTTGCAGATCCTTGATGACGGACACGTTACGGATTCAAAGGGACGAAAGGTAAGCTTTAAGAACAGTATCATCATCATGACTTCAAATGCCGGAGCTCAGAGAATTGTAGACCCCAAGAACCTGGGATTTGCTTCGGAGACTACAGAAGAGCAGGACCATAACCGCATGAAAGGTGCAGTTATGGAGGAAGTTAAGAAGATGTTTAAGCCTGAGTTCATCAACAGAATTGATGAAATCATGGTGTTCCATGTTCTTAACAAGGATAATATGAAGCAGATTACGACTCTTCTCTGTGACAATTTATCCAAACGCTGTGAGAGCCAGCTTAACATTAAACTTAAGGTTTCAGCTTCGTTAAAGGATCATCTTGTTTCCAAGTATTCAGATGCCAAGATGGGTGCTAGACCTCTTAAGAGGGCAGTTCAGTCTGTAATCGAGGACGCACTTTCCGAGGAAATCCTTTATAAGAGGGTTAAGCCTCTTGATACCGTTACTGCAGGTTACAAGGACGGAAAGGTTACCTTTACTGTCAAGAATGACAAGAAAAGTTCTTTATAGACAAAAAACGCGAGATTTGATAGAATAATTGACGTTGTAAAGGTAATTATTATTGTTTTAGGAGATGAATATAAATGACACAGTCAAGAACTCACACCTGTGGCGAGCTTCGCATAGGTAATGTGGGAGAAACAGTAACACTTGCAGGATGGCTTGAGAATGTTCGTAAAGTATCCAAGAACCTTGGATTCCTTATCTTGAGAGACTTCTACGGTACAACACAGATTGTCGTTGAGACCGAGGAGATGATGAACATTGTAGACGGAATCAACAAAGAGTCTACCATTCAGGTTACAGGTACTGTAAGAGAGCGTTCCAACAAGAACCCTCAGATTCCTACAGGTGATATCGAGGTTACACCTACAGACATTAAGGCTCTCGGTAAATGTACTTACAATGAGCTTCCTTTTGAGATTAACAGATCCAAGGATGCCGATGAGAATACAAGACTTAAATACAGATATCTTGATCTTAGAAACCCTGAAGTTAAGAGCAAAATCGTATTAAGAAGCCAGGTTGTTGCAGAGTTAAGACGCCTTATGACAGAGGAAGGCTTCCTTGAGATTACAACACCTATTCTTACTGCTTCATCACCTGAAGGTGCAAGAGACTACATTGTACCAAGCCGTAAATTCCCCGGCAAGTTCTATGCACTTCCTCAGGCACCTCAGCAGTTTAAGCAGCTCCTTATGACATCAGGCTTCGTCAGATA
>JAGACI010000011.1 GCA_017614185.1 Lachnospiraceae bacterium
CTTGAGTGCTTAAGGAATTCCTTTGAGAAGGTAAAATACAATGCCAATCATATGGGCGGACCTTCGGTTATGGAAGTGTTTGGAGAGATTCCTTTTGAGCCCGAAGAGAAAGATACACGACTTAAGCATAGCGACGAGCAAAGAAAGCTGATTGTGGACTTTGGCCTAAAGAGCTCCGAACTTACGAATGAGTATGTTAATCATGAGGAGAGAAGTTTCACCATCATCTCATTCCCTGTTCCCGAAATCGGGGCAAAGTTTAAGGAGATATTTGCCAAGACTATTGAGCTTAATACACTCGACTATGAACTTTACCGTGACATGCAGCAGATTATCATCGATGTTCTTGATACTGCCGAGTATGTCGAGGTTAAGGGAATGAACGGCAACAGGACGGATTTAAAGGTTGCCCTTCATGAGTTAAAAGACCCTTCAAAGGAAACCAACTTTGAGAACTGTGTTGCCGACGTTAATATTCCCGTGGGTGAAGTTTTCACCTCACCGAAGCTTAAAGGTACAAACGGAGTATTAAATGTTTCTGAAGTTTTTCTTAATGGTCTTTTATATAAGGATTTAACTATTGAACTTAAGGATGGTATGGTGGATAATTACAACTGTGCCAACTTTGATACCGATAAGAAAAATAAGGAATATATTAAGAACAACATCTTAGATGAGCATGATACGGTACCTATCGGAGAGTTCGCAATAGGAACCAATACCGTGGCTTATAAGATGGCAAGAGATTTTGGCATCGCCGACAGACTTACCATTCTTATTGCCGAGAAGACAGGACCTCACTTTGCAATGGGTGATACATGCTACTCTCACGAGGAAGAAGTTGAGTCATTTAATCCAGACGGCAAGAAAATTGTTGCCAAGTCAAATGAGGTATCGGCTCAGTACAAGACTGATCCTTCAAAGGCATATTTCCAGTGTCATACGGATATCACGATTCCCTATGACGAACTTGGAAGTCTGACCGCTGTTGAGAAGAATGGCACAAGACATGATATTTTGTTAAACGGTCGCTTTGTTTTACCGGGACTTGAAGAATTAAACAAGCCTTTAGAGGCGTAAGAAAGAGGATAGATATGGCAGAGGTTTCTATTGTTATGGGAAGTGACTCCGATATGCCCGTTATGGCGAAAGCTGCAGCGGTACTTGAGGAGCTTGGAATCAGCTTTGAGATGAGAATAATCTCAGCACACAGAGAACCCGATGAGTTCTTCGAATATGCGAAGAGCGCTGAGGGGAGAGGGATTAAGGTTATTATCGCAGGCGCAGGAATGGCGGCTCATCTGCCCGGAATGTGCGCGGCAATTTTCCCCATGCCCGTAATCGGAATTCCCATGCACACAACCTCACTTGGCGGAAGAGATTCCCTTTATTCCATCGTTCAGATGCCTTCAGGAATTCCTGTTGCAACCGTTGCTATTAACGGAGGTGCAAACGCAGGACTTCTCGCCGCAAAGATACTTGCAGTAGGCGATGACAAACTTTTGGCAAAACTTAAAGATTACAGTGCCAAGCAAAAAGAGGGTGTCGAGGCTAAGGACGCAAGACTTCAGGAAACCGGCTACAAGAATTACTAATTCTTGCAGTACAAATAAATATTTTAAAAGCAAAGGAAGAATCAATGGATTACAAATCAGCGGGAGTAGACATCGAAGCAGGTTACAAATCTGTGGAACTAATGAAGGAACACGTTAAGAAGACAATGCGTCCGGAGGTTTTGGGCGGACTTGGCGGATTTTCGGGAGCCTTCTCCATGAAGAAGCTTAAGGAAATGGATGATCCGGTACTGTTATCAGGAACAGACGGAGTCGGAACCAAGCTTCAGATAGCATTTTTAATGGACAAACACGATACAATCGGAATCGATTGCGTTGCGATGTGTGTAAACGATGTGGCTTGTGCAGGAGGAGAACCTCTTTTCTTCCTTGACTATATTGCATGCGGCAAGAATGAACCTGAGAAAATTGCCGAGATTGTTAAGGGCGTTGCAGACGGCTGTGTAATGGCAGGTGCAACACTCATAGGCGGTGAGACAGCCGAGCATCCCGGACTGATGCCCGAGGATGAATACGACGTTGCAGGTTTCTCTGTAGGCGCTGTAGACAGAAAAGATTTAATCACAGGAGCAGACATCAAAGCAGGTGATGTCCTGGTAGGCATTGCCTCCTCAGGTGTGCATAGTAACGGATTCTCTCTTGTGAGAAAAGTATTTGAAATGACCAAAGAAAGCCTTAATACATATTATGATGAGCTTGGAAGTACACTCGGTGAGTGCCTTCTTACTCCCACCAAGATTTATGTTAAGGCTCTTAATGAGATAAAGAAAGCCGGAGTGAGAGTCAAGGGCTGCAGTCACATCACAGGCGGCGGTTTCTATGAGAACATTCCCAGAATGCTTCCCGATAATGCAAAGGCAGTTGTTAAGAAGGACAGCTACCCGATTCCTCCTATTTTCACCCTCATGCAGAAGAAGGGCGGAATAGAGGAGAAGATGATGTACAACACTTACAACATGGGTCTTGGCATGGTGCTTGCAGTTGATAAAGCTGATGTTTCAAAAGTCATAAAGGCAGTTGAGGCAGCCGGCGAGAAGGCTTATGAAGTTGGTTACATCGAAAGCGGAGATAAGGGAGTAGAGTTATGCTAAGAGTTTTGGCCTGCGTATCAGGAGGCGGAACCAATCTTCAGGCTTTGATTGACGGAGTTAAGGCGGGAAGAGTTAAGAACACACAGATTATCGGTGTTATAAGCAATAACCCTAATGCCCGTGCCTTAAAGAGAGCGGAGGATAACGACATCCCTGCCATCTGTTTAAGCCCGAAGAGCTTTCCTTCAAGGGAAGAGTTCAACAAAGCTTTTCTTACAAAGGTAAAAGAAATTAATCCTGATCTTATTGTCCTCGCAGGTTTCCTTGTGACTATACCTGCCGAAATGACAGAAGCATTTAAGAACAGGATTATCAATATTCATCCATCCCTCATCCCTTCATTTTGCGGGGTTGGATATTACGGACTTAAGGTGCATGAAGCGGCATTGACCAAAGGAGTCAAGGTAACCGGCGCCACAGTTCACTTCGTTGATTCGGGAGTGGACACCGGCAAAATTATTTACCAGAAGAGCGTTGAGGTAGAAGAAGGCGATACACCTGAGATTCTTCAGCGCAGAGTTATGGAGCAGGCGGAGTGGATTATTCTTCCCAAGGCAGTTAACGATATTGCCGAAGGGAAAATAAAGATAGGATAGGGAAAAATATGAAGGTATTGATCGTAGGCGGTGGCGGAAGAGAACATGCCATTGCCACAAGTGTCAAAAAGAGTAAGAGAGTAGACAAGATTTACTGCGCACCGGGAAATGCCGGAATTGAGGAGATTGCAGAGTGCGTGCCTATCGGAGCAATGGAGTTTGACAAACTTACTTCATTCGCCAAAGAAAAAGAGATTGACCTTTGCATTGTCGGAATGGACGATCCTTTGGTAGGCGGTCTGGTCGATGAGATGGAGAAGGCAGGAATAAGAACCTTCGGTCCCAAGGCCAAAGCTGCAATACTTGAAGGAAGCAAGGCTTTTTCAAAAGATCTTATGAAAAAGTACGGAATTCCGACTGCGGCTTATGAGACATTTACTTCAGCCGATGCAGCATTAAAGTATCTTGAGACGGCTGATTATCCGATTGTCCTTAAGGCAGACGGACTTGCACTTGGCAAAGGAGTTTTAATCTGCAAGGATAAAGCCGAGGCAAAGGAAGGCGTTAAGACCATAATGCTTGATAAGCAGTTTGGTGATGCCGGCAATACTCTTGTAATAGAAGAGTTCATGACAGGAAGAGAGGTTTCCGTTCTCTCATTTGTTGACGGCAAGACCATCAAGACGATGACTTCCGCACAGGACCATAAGAGAGCAGGAGACGGAGACACCGGTCTTAACACCGGCGGAATGGGAACCTTCTCACCGAGCCCCTTCTACACAAAGGAAGTCGATGAATTCTGTAAAGCCAATATCTACCAGAAGACAGTGGATGCGATGGCTTCCGAAGGAAGAGAATTCAAAGGTGTCATCTTCTTTGGACTTATGCTTACACCTAAGGGACCCAAGGTTTTGGAGTATAATGCAAGATTCGGCGATCCCGAAGCACAGGTTGTACTTCCCAGAATGAAGAATGACATTATTGATGTATGTGAGGCCTGCATTGACGGCAGACTTGACGAGATAGATTTACAGTTTGAGGATAATGCGGCAGTTTGTGTTGTCCTCGCGTCTGACGGATATCCCGTTTCTTATAAGAAGGGATTCGTCATCAAAGGGTTTGAGAAGTTTAAAGAAGAGGAAGGATACTACTGCTTCCACGCCGGAACCAAGAGAACCCCTGAGGGAATTGTTACAAACGGCGGACGTGTCCTTGGAATAACCGCCAAGGGTTCGAATCTTAAGGAAGCAAGACAAAACGCTTACAAGGCTACTGAATGGATTGAGTTTGAGAACAAGTATATGAGACATGACATCGGTAAAGCCATAGACGAAGCTAACTAGGGAGGACAAAAATGAGAAAATTCAAATTTTCCAATGCCTATAAGGCAGCAGTTGCCATTACTTTGGCCACAGTGGTTTTCTTTGTAAACGGCATTACTGCCCTGGCAGCAACGAATGTAACAATCAAAGAAGCAAGTGTACGTGTAAGACAGTCAGCAAGTACAGACTCAACACAGCTTGGATCGGTTAAGCAGGGAACATCTTATGATGTTATCGAGACCGTAAGTGATTCAAGCGGAACAGCTTGGTATAAGATTAAATATGACGGAACCAACGTAGGTTTCATCAGAGCAGATATGGCTGTTGATTCCACTTCCGCAGAGGCAACCACTCTTAAGAATGGCGCAGCTACAGCAACAGCAACACCTACTCCTACACCTGCCGCAACAGCGACACCTACTCCTGCACCTACTCAGGCAGCTCCTACAGTAGATACATCCATTTCTGTAGCAGTTTCCACACAGGTTGAGGATGTTAACCCTGTTTCAGCTACAGTTTCTGCCAACACCGTAAACGTAAGAGGTGAGGCAAGCGCAGATTCAGGTAAGGTTACAACAGTTAACAAGAATACAGCAGTAACAGTTGTAGGACAGGCAAACGGAAACGACGGAAAGGTTTGGTACCTTACCAACTTCACATATGAAGGCAACGATGTAAAGGGATTCATCAGAAGCGACTTCTTATCAGTATC
>JAGACI010000078.1 GCA_017614185.1 Lachnospiraceae bacterium
AATGATGGGAACTTCACTGCAAACAAGAGTTAATATAATCAGCCAGACCAAGGAAATGGGAACACTTACCATAAACGAACAGAGAGAGCTGTTAGGCTTCCCTCCTATCGAAGGCGGAGATGTAAGACAGGTCAGCCTAAATTATATCAATGCCGAAGATCAGAGCGCATACCAGAACGGAAACAAGGGCGGAGGCTCCGGCACGCCGCCAAGTTATAAAGGCGATAACGAAGACAGCAACTCATCAGATGACGGAGGAAACAACAATGATTGACAGATCTAAGATGCAGGAAAGAAGGTTTGACTTTGAGGTCAGGAGCATAAACCCGGAAGAAGGCGGCAGTGAAGAGCTGTATGTTGAAGGCTATGCTTCGGTATTTGATTCCCCTACAGTGCTTTTTGAGTATGAAGGTATCGAGTACAAAGAGCAGATATGCCGCGGTGCATTCGATAACTGCAATATGACAGACGTTATATTCAATTACAATCACCAGGGAAAAGTCATGGCAAGGACCAGAAACAAGACTCTTGAACTTAATGTTGACGAAAAGGGACTCTTTATCCGTGCAAGACTGGATGGTACAGAAGAGGGAAGAAACCTTTATGAAGAGATCAAAGGCGGTTATATAGACCGTATGAGCTTCGCGTTCACCGTGAACGAAGAAAGCTATGATAAAGCAGAACATCAGTGGAACGTGAGGGGCGTCAAGCGTTTATATGATGTCAGTGCAGTGTCTATACCTGCCTATGATGATACATCCATTTCTGCAAGGAAAAACTTCATCCTGGAGGCGGAGGCTCAGGAAAAGGAGAAACGCGCGGCGGAGGCTGCACTTGCTAAAAGAAAAGAAAACCTACTAAAAAGATTAAACAAAGGAGAAAACAAATGATCCAGAAAAGACTTAATGAGATTCAGGCGAGAAAGGCAGAACTTGCCAATGCCGTAAATGAAGCTGATGAAGCAAGAATGACAGAGATCGAAGCTGAAGTAGCAGCTCTTGAGAAGGAAGAGCTTGAGCTCAGAAGAAAGCTTGACGTTACTTCAAGGCTCAAGACCACAGAACCCAGCGTAAAGGTTACCGCAGAAGTTGAAGAGCGTGCAGCTCAGTTCATGAAGGATAAGAAGACCAGGATCAAGGTTGATGATACCATCAACGCGATTCAGAACAGATCCACTCTGATTTCCGGCGGCACACTGGCTACACCTACCCAGGTTAGCGGAATCAATGACATTAACAATGGCGAGAGTACCATCATCGACATGGTATTCGTTGATAACTGCGAAGGCATGGGTACCGACCGTGTGGCATATGTATCCGCCGGCATGAGTGCAGCAGCTCAGACCGAAGGCAGCGCAGCTTCTTCAAGCGATCCTACATACGCTTATGTAGACATCACACCTTCATCACTTGCTGTATATTCTCAGATTTCGAAACAGGCTAAGAAGCAGACTCCTCTTAAGTATGAGGACAAGACTAAGACTCTTGCGCTTCAGTCTCTCCGTGCAAAAGCTACAGCTGCCGTAATCGTTGCTAAGCTTAAGGCTTCATCACTCGTTGATGAGGTTGTAGCTCCTCTTGATACAAATCACAAGGGCAAGCTTGCAGCTGATACCTTAAGAAAGTTAGTTCTTTCATACGGCGGAGATGAGTTCTCTGGCGGACAGGGCGTGCTCTTCCTTAACAAGACTGACCTTATCGCATTCGGCGATATCAGAGGCACGAATGAAAAGAAGGCTGTATTTGAGATCATCCCCGATGAAAATCCTAACACCGGTATCATCAAGGACGGCGGCATGAGCGTTAAGTACTGCATCTGCTCAGCTCTTACAGCTTGCGAGGGTACGCTTTACAGCTCTACAGGCAAGCAGAGAACCATGTTCTACGGATATCCTAAGAACTTCAAGCTTGACCTCTTCAGCGACTATGAAGTAAGAGTAAGCGAAGACTTCGCTTTCACTTCTCTTATGGATACCATCGTTGGTGATGTTGAAGTTGGCGGCGATGTAGTTGTAAAGAAGGGATTTGTATCTCTTACAATTCCTAAGAATGAATAATATACTGTGATGGTTTTACAGATTACCGCCGGGGGATTCTGAAAAGAGCCTCCGGCGGATGTGAAGGAGGATGAGATGGCAGTACTGGATATTGTAAAGTCAGACCTTAGGATTATGCACGAGGATCTTGACGATGCACTTACAACTCAGATATATACTGCGCGTGCGGAAATGAAGCGTGTCGGGATAAAAGAATCCATAGCTGATGATGAGAGCAACCTTCTCGTTACTGCGGCCATAGTGTCGTATTGCCGGATGCTCAACGCAAACAACACTGCGGAAGCGGATATGAACGAGCGTTCATGGAAGTACCAGCTGGACTGCCTGAGAAAATCATCCTTCAAGGATCCGGGAGGCGGAGATGTATAACGATGTCATCAAATTGCGGAGATATACGGAAACGGTAGACCAGTACGGGATCCCGAAAAAAGAAATCACAGAAAGAAAAATATTTGCAGAACTGCGGAGCATCGGACAGTCCGAGTTTTACCAGGCTCAGGCTGATGGGCTGAAACCGGAACTTAAATTTGTGATCGCTGATTATCTCGATTACAAGGGCGAAAAGGAAATTGAACATGAGGGAAGGATATACAGCGTACTCCGCACATACAGAGACAGCAAAAGATTAGAAATCACGGTATATGGAGTTGATGACGAATGAGCGTGCCAAAATCCGTAACCAAGTTCGATAAGAACGGTATCACGTTTATATCAAATGTCGACTACTGCCAGTACACTATAAGGGAACTGACCAGGGCGGCGCTTAAAGATGTTGGAAAGCTCGTATGCAGAAAATGCAATGAGAGCGCTTTCAAGCTCTGGAAGGGACTGAGAATAAAAGGCAGGATGTCAAACCGTATAAAGGGCAGCAGATCAGCTTTCCAGTACTGGGTAAGGTCAAAGGACTGCGACCTTCAGGTCGGGATAAAGCACAAGACATGGTATGGCGTAAATCAGGAACTCGGAACATCCGGGATGCCTAAAAAAGCAATCCTAAGGTCAAATGTGGAACAGAATATTGGCACTATAGCCGAGATAGAATCAAAGTATCTCCCGTGGGTGGAAGACCAGGCACAGGCGTACAAGGTAATGAACGAGGCGGAAGAGATTGGAGGAGCCGATGAATAAAAGGACTACAATGTTGCTGGTCAGGGACATCCGTTCCCAGCTCCTTACCGAATGCTCGAATGTATTTTACCTTGAAGGTTCCGAGGAAAAAACCTATCCGAGGATCATATTTGAGACAAGGCCGATAAGCGAGACAAAGATGACACTTGAGCTTGACCTTTGGAATTACAGAAGGGCAGGAAATGCTGAAGAAGCGGAGAAAACTCTTTTCGACCTTGCGGATTCTGTCGAGGCCCTTTTTGACGGCATGATTTTAAGTGAACCGGAATATATAGCGAGTTTCTGCACCAATAACGATTTGAAACCGGTATTGGACGAAAATAAAGATTTTAAACATGTTAATATGTCATTTGACATCATATATCAGAGTTAGGAGGATAAAAATGCATAGGCAGAGAACTGGTTACACCAATAAGACGAAGTACCGCTTCATGCTTGGCGAGGGTATGATCTTCAAAAATCTTGACCCTACATCAGAGACATCAATGTCGGCTGTAATAACAGCTGCTATCGCTGCAGGAAAGCTTCTTGGAGCGACACAGGGCGGCTCGACCTACAATGCAAAGGCTAATACCAGAAACATTGAGGTTGACGGAATAGCCGGCAAGGTGACCGATCTGGATGAAATTGATTCCTGGGATGCAAGCTTACAGACCACGTTCATTGAAACAACGGTGAACACTATCAGAGCTGCTCTTGGAGCTACATCAGTGAACACTTCGGCCGTAAGCGGATACACAAAAATTACACCGGATAACGATTTCGAGAGCAGCGATTATTTTACAAATATCGCATTCGTCGGATCAATGTCCGGCTCCGAGGATCCTATTATCCTTATCGTCAAGAATGCTATCGGAAACGGAGAGCTTTCAATAAATGTCAAGAACAACGATGAGAGTAAGGTACCTTGTACCTTCGAGGGCAGATACTCAATCGCATCGATAAGCGACCCTCCGTTTGAGATCTGGGTTCCCGACGAGCCTTCTTCAAGCAACGGCTGATATGAAATCTATAATGTGGGCTGTTTATGACTGAAAAAGTCCATAAACAGCCTTTTTATTAAACAAAAAGGGGCAAAACATGAGAAAAATGATGATGAAGGACGTGTTCAGGGCAGCACGTCTGATAACCAAGGCGGGAATAAAAGAAGAACTTAAAAAGATAGTGACCAAGGATGACTACAAGGACAAACTTGAGGGCGGAATGGACCTCGTTTCAGTGGTAATATCCGGAATGAGCAACGAGAAACTTGAAAAGGAATTATATGAGTTTGCAGCGGATGTACTTGAATGCAGACCTGAAGATATAGAGACGAGCGACCCTATAGAACTTATTGAGAGATTCAGGAACGATGAAGGGCACGAGTCGTGGGCTGATTTTTTTACAAGAGTTATGAAGTTGATGGCGAAGTAGATTTAAGCTTCATGGTGAAGACTTATGGTTTCCAGATCCTTGAAACGGATTGCGAGACCGGGTTTGACCTGATGAATGGGGCAAAGAAGATACGGCGCGAGGAGAGGCTCTGGCAGCTGTACAGTACACTTTATCCTATGATGGGCGAGGACAATTTCATGGAATTTGAAGATTTTATGAAATATGTCAGCGCTCCGAAAGAAAAGGGACATACCAAAGAGCAGATAATCGCCAATACCATGAAGAAATTTGAAAACATCAGCTTCGGGAAGAGAAATATTACAGAACTGGGCATATAAAATACCTGCAGACAAAAAAACAATGCAGATAATGCAAGGCGGGAGACGATATGGCAACCTCAATATTTGAACTTTTTGGCACAATAATGGTAGACAATACCAAAGCCGATGAATCATTGACAAAAACTGAAAAGAAAGCCGGCTCTCTGGCTGAAAAGTTCGCCGGAGGGATGAAGAAGGTGGCAGCGTTCGGCGCTTCATGTGTGGCACTTGGTACCGCAGCCGTGACTGGAGTGACAAAGCTTGCGAGCGGTACGGCTGAAGCTCTTGACGTAGTAGATAAGGCTTCGCAGCGCATGCAGCTGAGTACGGATTCGTATCAGGAACTTGCACACGTTACAAACCTGTGCGGAGTCGAGATGTCGACACTTGAAAAGGCAGCCAAACAGCTTGATGACGGTGTCACACTTGACCAGGCTCTCGATGAAATATACGCCCTTAACACAGCAGAAGAGAGAGCTGCCAAGGCAGCAGAGCTTTTCGGGGATTCTGTAGCTTACCAGCTGACACCGATGCTGAATGAGACCGGTGATTCTATGGCAAGTATGCGTCAGGAAGCTCATGACCTTGGGCTTGTAGTGTCTGAGGATGCGGTAAAATCCGGAGCAAGCCTGAACGATACTCTGTACAAATTAAAAGCATCACTCGGGGGTATGGTGACACAGCTGGGTGCGAGCCTTATGCCGGTAGTACAGAAGTTTGCCGATTTACTCCTAAAGTATATGCCGAAGATTCAGGAAATCTTTGACAGGCTTAGCCCGATACTTGAGGATATGTTTGACAAACTGATGCCGCCTATCATGGATCTTGTTGATGCGGTATTGCCTGTAATATTCGACATACTGGAAGCGCTGATGCCGATATTTACGCAGATAGTGGAAGCGGTGCTCCCGATAATCACGGACCTTATCAGCAAGCTTGCACCAATACTGGGACAGATAGCGGAAAGAGTAATGCCGCTTATAGCAGACCTGCTCGGAGCGATAGTGCCGATACTTGATGCGGTATGGCCGCTTATATCGACCCTGCTTGACCTGGCATTGAGCTTATTGGATCCCCTGCTCAAACTTGTAGAGAATCTGCTGCCGCCGATAACTACGCTGATTCAGGGACTTACTCCGATAATTGAACTTCTGGCTTCAATACTGACACCTATCGTGGAACTTGTAAGCACCGTACTTGCACCGGTACTTGATGTGATAGTAGTACTACTCACTCCACTCACATCTGCACTGCAGATATTAAATCCGGTGCTTGAAGTGCTTAACGGTATATTAAAGCCGATACTCGATGTAATCAACCTGATACTTACTCCCGTAATGGATTTTGTAAACTTCCTGTTCGGGGACATAACCAGCGGAGTCGAAGGAGTAAACAGTTCACTCGGAGACGGAGGACTTCTCGGAAGCCTTGGCAGCGTTTCAAGCTTCCTGTTTGGAGACTTCTCAGATGCGTTTGACCTTCTGGGCGGTGTAGTCGGTGAAGCTACAAGCCTTATAGGTGATGCATTCAGCGGCATTGTAAACTTTATCAGCGATCCTAAAAAAGCCCTGGGCGATTTCTTCGACTGGGCAGGAAACAAGCTTACAACGTTAAAGGACAGTCTGTCAACGATAGTATCCGGTATCGGAGAATTGATAGAGAACAAGAAGGAACAGGAGCGGATTAAGGAGACACAGCAGAAGATAGCTCAGCAGAAAGACGAAAAGAGAGCTGAAGGCTGGCGATTCGTTGACATGGGAAACGGCTCATCCTGGGTAACAAGGGTTGACGCTCCGGAATATCAGCAGTATCTGCAGGAACACGGATATACTGATGAAACCGTTCCACAGCTTGCAGAAGGTGCAGTCCTTGAACCAAACAAACCGTTCCTTGCGGTAGTCGGCGACCAGCAGCAGGGTACGAACGTTGAAGCTCCTCTTGAGACCATCAAGCAGGCGGTAAGGGAAGAACTGGAACAGATAGTAGTAAATGTATTGATTAACATACAGAATGATACCGACAAACTGTATGATGCAATGGTGGAGAGAAGCTGGACGGAAAGACAGAGGACTTCCACGGTACAGTTTGGTTAAAAAGATTTAGGAGGCAGCAGATGGCACTGACGACCGATGATTATCTTATAAAGCTTGGCAGCAGCACCAAAATACCAAACAGATATATTGATAAGGACAGCTATAACGCGGATACGGAAAGAGTGGTAGCCAACCGGTTCACAAATGCCAACGGGGCAAGCTTTGAGAAATATTATCCAAACGAAAGACTGAAGGTGTCCTTCTCTACCTCGAATCTGACAAAGAATGACTGGGACACTATCATAGGATATTTTAACAGCAACATGATCACAAATACTGATGATGTGATGGTTACGGCATGGGTGCCCAAGCGCGGACAGTACGTGTACCAAAGGTGTAAGGTGTCCGGGCTTGCACCCACCCTCCACAAAGAAAGCTACAGGTACGATGGCATTTATAATCCGGTAAAGATCATGCTCACCGGATATGCAAGGAGCGAATAATGGTCACATACAGCTATGAGAATCTTTTTACAGAGCATTTTGCGGCGGATTTTCTGATAGTGGATATAAATGCCACCGTCACGATAAATGCCGGCATAATGCCAACTGTGAGCGGCGAAGCATTCAAGATTGACAACAATCTTTTAAAATCCGAGAGCATCAAGCTTCAGGAATCACTCTGTTCTGAAAAAAATCTGAAATTCGGAAAGATAGAGGCTTCAAAGCTCACTTTTTCGTTTAAGAATGACGCTTCAATACCTACAGACCTGACTACTGAGGAGATTGACGTATATCTTTTCTTCAACTACAATTCAACCACTCTTTTCAAAGTCGGGAGATACACGATAGACAGCGACAAATACTCCGATAACAACTATGTCCGTACTATAACCGCATACGATATAAACTACTACCTAAAAAATCAGGATGTATCATCGTGGTATTACAGATATTTTGGTGACGGCCAGAAGCACATGATAGGGCTTACAATACTGAACCTTTTTAACTGGCTGCGTGATCCTAACGATGAATATGATGACAGCCCGAAGATAAACGTACAGATTGAATCGGGATACAACCTCTGCAATGGTACTTTCCTGCTTGGAAAGACCATAGAAAGCGACGAGATAACCTTTGAATACTTTATGCAGAGGCTTTTAGAGTTCAATGGTGCATTCGGACACATAAACAGACAGGGGAAATTCGAATTCGTGACAATGGAGTGGTATGATGCGGAACCGGTAAGGATCATAACGAATGATGACCGCATACCTCCTACAGAGCATGACATAGTGTCTACATGGGGCATAGGCGGCATTGATGTATATGACGGTGATAATATCCGCAGGTTCAAGATAAGAAATACGAACAAAAAGCATCCTTCGGTGTACAAGATAGTGGATTCGTTCGTACTGGCCGACAGGAAAAAAGGTGACTCCGATACGAAGGAAGCTCTGAAAAAGCTGCATAATGTAATACACCACCTGAATTATAAATCGTGTAATGTGAGCAGCACCGGTGACCTGTGCGTGGAAGTCGGCGACAGGATAAACATAAACGTGCTCCCTGATGAGGGAGAATCACGCGGATGGTTCAGATCGTACGCTTTAGAGAGAACTTTCTCGGGCATTCAGGGAATGACCGATATTTATAGATCAAAAGGCGATAAGAAGCAACCCAAATATGAGATAAACACAAATACTGCTCACAGCGGTGACAGTGACCTGGGTACGGACGGATCAGACGGAGTATCGTTCATAGATGACGATCACGACCAGCATTTCTGCGAGATAATCAGGAATATAGGCAAGATAGTACTTGATGAACCGTCTGATGTAGAATGTGTATATGATGACGGGGACATGGAAGTCAAGCTCAAATGGACGGATCCCGACGATATCACATCAGCTGTTCCTAAGGATGCCACATGGGCAGGTACGGTGGTCGTAAGAAAAGAAGGCTCTCCACCCCGACACAGATGGGATGACTGTACACTGATAGTCAATTCAACTACCAGAGACGCTTACAAGAACACTTACCTGATAGACAACACCATTGAAGAGGACAAACAGTACTATTACGGCATATTCCCGTATCATATCAAGAATGGTGAGGAATGGTACCGCTTTACGAAGAAAATCAGCGTAAACACGTCGAAATTCATCGATGCGCCGACAATTCTCTCTGCAGTGCCGCTGGTACCGAATACGGAACAGAACAACCGGAGCGTGACCCGGGCAGCAGAAGAATCTGTGGAAAACGCAACCGGGGAAACAGAGAACACAAGGGCAGCAGAAGAAGAGACGGTAGAGAACTACGGTGCAAGGGTGACATATTATATACCGGCTCTGGCTTCGGGCTCCTACGAATATGCGAAACTACTTTACAAACAGGGCAGGATACCGAAAAGCGTGGAAGACGGTACGGCTGTTGACCTGGATACTTTCGGAACCAA
>JAGACI010000079.1 GCA_017614185.1 Lachnospiraceae bacterium
ATAAGATTTTTTTACTCTCCCTTCTCTATACAATCCTCCAAAGGCCGAAGCAATTTGCTTCGGCCTTTAGACGTCCGTTAATAATAACTTAAGTTGACCAAAAGACCAAAGGAAAGTACAATATTTTTAATGGAATTAGAATAACAAACACAGGGGACATAAGATGAGAAACAGACTTATAAGCACATTGGCGGTTTTAGCTTTGGCTGCAGCTTTAGTTTTTGAAGGCTGTGGAAGTAATGAAAAGGTGATAGAGCCCGAACCTGCGACAGAAGTTACGGCAACTCCCACACCCACGGTGATTCCCGCTGCACCCACATCGGAGCCTGAGGCAGAGCCTACTGAGGAGCCTGCTCCCGAACCTACCAAGATTCAGGGACCTTTTGCAGACCCTACAACTTATGCTGAGATAACTATTAACTTCAAGAATAACTGTGCGGTAGACATCGGAATGATTGCGGTTCTTGATCCTGACACCGAAGAGCAGTACAACCTTGGCGGAATTGAAACCGGCAAGACTTTATCTGTTCAGATGTACTGGCCGTCCGACAAGACTGAATTAAGATGGGCTGTTTATACCCAGGGCGGAGAACTGTATTCGGATTCAACCACCAAGGTTACCGGCGTAACAGAATCTGTTACAATAACCATTTCGGGTGAGAATACCATCGAAGATATTGATGTTGAAATAAAGTAGGCATATTGCATGACCATAATCAAACGCATAGCTGCGGCTATCTTTTTCTTAATCTACATACCGGTATTTTTCTCTGTTGTCTTTGTCGGCAACAGAGCGAACTACCCGGATTACTATAAGCTTGATACAATCGTTCCGGGCGTTGTGCTCTTTGTTGCGGCGCTTTTGCTGGCGGTTGTATTTTTCTATGTCAAAAAGGGCTTTGATAAGATTACGGTTACCACAAAGAGTAACCTCATTCTTGATGCAGCTTTAGCACTTCTTTTTGTTGTAATTACAATCGTAAATATAAAGCTATGTAAGTCCATAGTCTTTGTGACAGGCTGGGCAGACCCTGTAAACGCCCAATATTCGGGCTTAAGGATAATTGAAGGGGTTTCTATCAACGAAGGCACCTGGTACTACCTTTTATGCTCCAATAACGTGCCTATCGCATGGATCTGCTCACTCATTCTAAGGCTTTATCGGATGCTCCCCAATTTTCTCTATAAATCTGACTTCTTTGTAATCGAGGTAAACTGCGTGATTATCTCGCTTACGGGCTTTTTTACATGCCTTAGTGTAAAGAAACTTACAAGGAATTTCGGAAGCACAATCGTGGCTTTTCTTATCTACGCAGGACTTATCTGCGTTTCACCCTGGAAACTCATTTTTTACACCGATACGGCGGGAATGCTTCTTCCGATAGTTACGTTCTACCTTTATCTTTTCTATAAGGAAAAAGAAGGCGTAGTGAAGTACATATTTGCCTTTTCTATGGCCCTGACCGGTATCTTTGCAGGCTTTATTAAGCCCACTGCCTATACCTGCCTTATTGCGATTGTTATAATCGAGATTTGCACTTTGATTTTTGATAAAAACGGTGTTTCGCTTAAGAAAAAGCTATGTGACACAAGTGTCATGTTGGCTTTCGTATGCGTGGCATACCTTTTGATAAATGTGGCTTTGCTTGGCCATATCTACAAGGTTTCAGGCTTCACGCCCGACAAAGATCTCGAGGGAACCTGGTCATACTACTTAAACATGGGTTCAAATGAAGAGTACATGGGAACCAACAACCCCGTAGACAGCGGTTTGCTTGTCGGAGAGTACTCGGGTCGTCCAGGCTCTGAGAGACGTGCGGCAGAGCTAAACAGCTTCATGAGCAGAACCAGGGAGAGAGGTTTCTTTGGAAACTTAAGCTTCTGGAACAGAAAGCTTACAATGACTTTTAACGACGGTACTTTTTCATGGTTTAAGGAAGGCCTTGCGGCTTTCTGGAGCGGTGAATACGACGATATCTCCGCTAACCCCAATAAGGAGCTTTTAAGGCATATTTTCTGGGGAGACGGAGAGTATTATAATTATTTTGAAACTTATGCCCAGTGGCTTTGGTTCTTTGTTTTGACAGGTCTTACAGGGCTTTTGGCGGCATTATTCAGGAAAGATAAGCCTAAGGCTTTGCTTTTAACGGTCATCTGCATCGGAGTGATTCTTTTTCAGATGCTTTTTGAGACGAGAGCAAGATATCTTATATGCTCACTGCCTTTATTGATGGTCGCATCAATTGAAGGATATAATTCTATATATGCAACTTTGAGGGAAGGCTACACTACTTTAAAAAAACAGAATAAGGAAAAAGTGAGGTAGAAAAATGGGCGATTATAAAAAACAGTTTGATTTTTGGTTAAACGACTCATACTTCGATGACGCTACAAAGCAGGAGCTTTTGGCAATCAGAAATGATGATAAGGAAATCGAGGAGAGATTCTACAAGGACCTTGAGTTTGGTACAGGCGGACTCCGCGGCGTTATCGGAGCCGGCACCAACAGAATGAACATATACACCGTTCGTAAGGCAACACAGGGACTTGCAAACTATATCCTTAAACAGAACACTGACAAAAAGAAAGTGGCCATTGCATACGATTCAAGACGCATGAGTCCTGAATTTGCAGATGAGGCAGCACTTTGCCTTGCAGCCAACGGAATTAAGGCTTACGTTTTTGACGAGCTTCGTCCCACACCTGAGCTTTCATTTGCTGTAAGAAAGCTTGGATGTACATCAGGTATCGTCGTTACGGCAAGCCACAACCCTCCGGAGTACAACGGATACAAGGTTTACTGGGAGGATGGCGCGCAGGTTACGGCTCCCAGGGACACTGACATCATAACTGAAGTTAACAACGTTACTGATTTCCACACCTTAAAGACCATGAGTAAGGAAGAGGCTATGAAGGCCGGCCTTTACGAGGTTATCGGCAAGGAAATCGACGATGCATACATGGTCGAGCTTAAAAAGCAGATTATCCATCCTGAGGTAATTAAGCAGGTTGCTGACGATATCACAATCGTTTACACACCTCTTTGCGGAACCGGTAACAAGCCTGTAAACAGAATTTTATCCGAACTTGGATTCAAGAAGGTTTACACTGTTCCTGAGCAGCAAAACCCCGATCCTGACTTTAAGACACTGGATTACCCTAACCCCGAGGATCCCAAGGCATTCACATATGCGCTTCGCCTTGCAAAGGAGAAGAACGCAGATGTTGTTCTTGCGACAGATCCCGATGCCGACAGACTGGGAATCTACTGCCTTGACACGAAGTCCGGCGAATATGTGCCTTTCACCGGCAACATGTCCGGAATGCTCATTGCAGAGTACATCTTAAGAGAGCGTAAGGCTAACGGTACAATGCCTGCCAAACCCGCTCTTGTAAAAACAATCGTTACCACAAACATGGCTGACGTTATCACAAAGAGCTACGG
>JAGACI010000080.1 GCA_017614185.1 Lachnospiraceae bacterium
CATCCGTACAGAGAAGACTAATGTCGGCGATAAGTATGTTGCTGAGAACATGATGGCTAACGGCTTGGTTTTGGGCGGCGAGCAGTCCGGACATATTATTTTCGCGAAGTACGCAACGACAGGTGACGGAATACTTACTTCACTCATGGTATTGATGACTATGCTTGAGAAGAAGCTCCCTCTGTCAATGCTTGCAGGCGAGATGAAGATGTTCCCTCAGTGCCTCAAGAACGTTGTTGTTAAGGATAAGGAAGAAGCTCAGAAGAATCCTGCAGTCCTTAAGGGCGTTGAAGAGGTTAACAAAGCTTTGGGCGGTGACGGAAGGATCCTTCTGCGTGCATCCGGTACAGAGCCTAAGATCCGTGTCATGGTAGAGGCCAAGACAGACGAGATCTGTGAAGAGAACGTTGATAAGCTCATCGCTATCATTAAAGAGCAGGGTCTTACAGCAGAATAACGAATATTACGGCTTCGCATGAGTGCTTCACGCGAAGCCGTTTTAGAATAAACAGTTTGGGAGGAATCTATGAGAGTTATTAGAAAGAGTACTTACGAAGAAGCTTCAATGGCTTGCGCAGAGCTTATCGCATCACAGATAAGACTTAAGCCTGACTGCAAGATCGGTCTTGCCACGGGTTCAACACCTGTCGGCACATACAAAGATCTTGTTGATATGTATAAGGCAGGCAGCCTTGATTTCTCCAAGGTAATTTCCGCGAACCTTGATGAATACAGGGGATTGGGCGGAGATCACGATCAGTCCTACAGATATTTCATGAATACGAATCTGTTTGATCACGTAAACATCGATAAGAACAACACATATGTGCCTAACGGTCTTGAAGCAGACGATGAGAAGGCTTGCAAGGAATACGATGCTATCCTTGCTTCATTAGGACATCTCGATATCCAGCTCCTCGGTATCGGCGGCGACGGACACATCGGCTTTAATGAGCCTGCTGACGCTTTCTGCGTTAACACACAGTGCATCGATCTCGAAGAGCAGACCATCAAGGACAACGCAAGACTGTTCTTTAACGGTGATCTGGCTGCTGTTCCCACACAGGCTTACACGATGGGTATCGGTTATATCATGAAGTCCACAACAGTTATCCTTATGGCTACAGGAGCCGGCAAGAGAGATATCGTAGAGAAGGCGTTCACAGGCCCTGTTACGCCTTATGTTCCTGCTTCGATCCTTCAGCTTCACCCGAACGTTGTCGTTATCGGTGATGAGGCTGCTATCTCTGATGCAGTTGTTGCAGCAGCAGAATAATCTGACTTAATACTATTAATCTGACAGCCGCTGTTTATGCAGCGGCTGTTTTTATGAAAGAAAAAAGCGTTTAATTGTTATAGAGACGGGTTTATAAGTCCGCAGATATGCTATAATTCTAATATCGTTTTAGTTTCTGTTTTGGGGGGAGACTGATATGAATTTGGAACCCGTAAAGAATTTTAAGAAACCTCTTTATGCAGTTGCTGCTGCAGTTGCATTAAGTGTTGCTGTTACAGGTTGTACTGATCCTATGGAAGAGGTAAAAAGTCATTTTACAACCGGTATGTTGGCCGGTACCATTGCGGTAAGCAGTTTTGATCAAATCGATGCCCCTGTCAGCGGAGTAGCAGGAAACGTTATTTCAGGTACTTCAGATTAAGATCCGAATCAGACGGCGCCCGTTTTCAGACTGATATTTTATGCTCCTTACTTTATATCTTACAGATAACTGCAATATGGATTGCAGTTATTGTGTATATGAGAAACATCCGGATAATATGACTTCTGACGTGTTGATCAAGGCTTGTGATCTGGCGTTTTCACGTGGAAAAGAGGCCGGACTGTGCTTTTTCGGAGGCGAGCCTTTATTAAAGAAAGACCTCATATATGAAGCTCTTGAATACTGTAAGGCTAAGTCTGAGAAGACAGGCATCAAGTGTTCCTTTACAATGACTACGAACGGAACATTATTGGATGATGAATTCCTTGCTAAAGCGAAGAGTGCCGGTATGGGAATAGCCGTTTCTTTTGACGGGCTTGCACAGGATGTTTGCAGGCATTTTAAAGGCGTAGAAGACAGCAGATCATTTGATGTTTTGGAAGCCAAGTCGAGATTGCTTCTTAAATACCTTCCGTCTTCTGTTGCGATGGCTACGATAGCTCCTGAAGCTGTTCCATATTACTTTGAATCTGTGAAATATCTGCATGATTTAGGGTTTAAGAAGGTCGCTTTTGTCATAGCATACGGGAAGAAAGTCTCCTGGAAGGAGTCGGATCTGATTGCATTAAAAGGGCAATTGGAGAAAACCGCCGGATATCTCAGAGATCTTTACGCATCCGGAGATGACTTCATCATGGGGCCGCTTCACAGTAAGATCTCGGAGTATCTTACCGGTAATTATCCTGCCAAACGTTGTCATCTAGGCGTTAAGCAGATGCCGGTAACTCCCTGCGGAGACCTGTATCCGTGCACTTCTTTTATTGGTGATGCTGATTATTTACTTGGAAACGTGTTTGACGGAGTGAATGAAGATAAGGCCGTCAGTCTCTCAAGAAGAGACGCATTGCCCGAGACATGCAGGGAATGTGATCTTAAGCAAAGATGCACGAATTCATGCGGGTGCGCTAACCGGTTGAATACGGGATTTGAGAACAAAGTATCACCTCTTCAGTGTTCTTATGAAAGAATGGTCATTGACATTGCCGACAGACTGGGAGAGGAGATGTATCTCATAGATGAGGCCCGTTTTACGGAAATCTTGTCAAAAGTATAGTCAAATTAGCCGGATTTCGGTGAATATAGGCTGTTTGTCACGCGAAAATGTTTGCCTATTAAATCAATCAAGTTTATAATATGACGATAATTTTAGCGTATTAAAACACGCGCGATATTATTAGGAGGTTTTTCGTGGCAAAAGGACAATTAACTTTTAACGAGAATCTGTGCAAGGGTTGCGGACTTTGTGTAGCAGCTTGCCCTAAGAAAATCCTCGAACTTGACAAGACAAGGCTTAACGCTAAGGGTTATCACCCCGCTACCTGCGTAAATCCCGATGAGTGTATCGGTTGTGCTTTCTGCGCTACGCAGTGCCCGGACGTTGTAATCACCGTTGAGCGTTTCTGATCGGGAGGGAGTTTTTATGGCACAGAAAAGAGTATTAATGAAAGGCAATGAGGTCATTGCCGAGGCAGCTATCAGAGCAGGCTGCCGCAAC
>JAGACI010000081.1 GCA_017614185.1 Lachnospiraceae bacterium
GAAGAGGTTGTTACCAGAAGAACCAAATTCGATCTTGGAAAGGCTGAAGAGAGAGACCATATTTTACAGGGCTTGCTCATAGCACTCGACAATATCGATGAAGTTATCAAGATAATCAGAGGAAGCGAAACTACTCAGGCAGCAAAAGAAAGCTTGATGAATCGCTTCGCCTTAACCGATATCCAGGCACAAAACATCGTAGATATGCGTCTGCGTGCTTTGACAGGCTTGGAGAGAAAGAAACTCGAAGATGAACATGCCGAGTTGGTTAAAAAGATTGCAGAGTTAAAAGCAATTCTTGCAGATGAGAAGCTTTTACTTGGCGTTATTAAGACAGAAATCAATGTTATATCCGATAAGTACGGTGACGAGAGACGTTCTCAGATTACCTACGATATGTATGACATTGATATCGAGGATATGATTCCCAGAGAGAATACGGTTATTGCGATGACCAGTCTCGGCTACGTCAAGAGAATGACAGTCGATAACTTTAAGACACAGCATCGTGGCGGCCGTGGAATCAAGGGTATGCAGACTATAGAGGATGATTACATTGAAGATCTCCTCATGACGAAGAACCATAACTACATTATGTTCTTCACAACACAGGGTCGTGTATACAGACTTAAAGCTTACGAGATTCCGGAGGCTTCAAGAACCTCAAGAGGAACTGCGATTATTAATCTGCTTCAGCTTAATCCCGATGAGAAGATTACAGCAATGATTCCTATCGAGGAATATGCTGAGGACAGAAACCTCTTCATGGTTACCAAGAAGGGTATCGTTAAGAAGACACCCATTACCGAATACAGCAATATCCGAAAGAACGGACTTATTGCAATCGGTATCAGGGAGGACGATGAGCTGATTGAAGTTAAATCAACAACAGCCGAGTCCTTAATCTACATGGTTACCAAGAAGGGAATGTGTATCTGCTTTAAGGAGACCGATGTCAGAAAGACCAGCCGTACCGCAATGGGTGTTATGGGTATTTCCCTTAACAAGGGCGACGAAGTTATAGGAATGCAGCTTGATGAACAGGGAGGAAGCTTGTTCTTTGTAACTGAGAATGGTCGAGGAAAGAGAACACTCCTTAAAGAGTTTAAAGTACAGAACCGTGCCGGCAAGGGCGTTAAGTGTTATAACCTGGGCGAAGCAACCGGAGATATCGTTGGTGTCAAGGCCGTTGATGATGAACATGAGATCATGATGATAACAAATGAGGGTATTATCATCCAAATCGGAATGGCCGACGTAAGAACAATGGGACGAATCACCAGCGGAGTTAAGGTTATGAACTTAGACGGTGATGTAAAGATAGCCAAAATAGCAAAGGTCAGACAGTCAGAGGGGGACGACGAAACAGATGACCTTGAAGAAACAGAAATTACCGAAGAGTAAGCTATAGGGGGCCGCTTCGACGGTCCCTTTATATTGCAGTAAATTATATTTAGGGAAATGCAGGAAAGAAAGATGAACGAAAAAAGTTTTGTCACGGTTGTCGGCGGAGTAAACATTGATATAAGCGCCACACCCAAAAAGAAGCTCAAGATGGCAGACTCTAACCCCGGAAGAATGAAGGTGACATTCGGCGGAGTCGGAAGAAACATTGCCGAGAACATGAGAAGACTCGGAACAAATGTAGAGATGATTACCATTTTTGGTGATGATTTCTATGGAGACGAGTTAAAGAGAAATATGGCCGATTTAAGAATCGGAACTTCTCTCTCACTTGAGTTAAAAGGTGTTATCACTTCAACATATCTTTGTATCAATGATGTTGACGGAGATATGTATGTTGCAATAAGTGATATGGATATTTACAATCAGCTTACTCCGGAGTACTTAAAGACCAAGATGGCTCTTATCAACGAGAGTAAATATCTGGTTGTAGATGCAAATATAACCAAAGAATGTATTGAGTATCTTGCAGCAGAATCCAAAGTTCCGATTATCGCGGAGCCAGTTTCGACTGCTAAGGCTATTAAGTTTAAAGACTGCCTCGACAAAATTTTTCTTATTAAGCCAAACAGATATGAGTTAGAGCTTCTAAGCGGCGTAAACATTGAGGATGAGGAAAGTCTTAAAACCGCTGCAGATGTATTAATTCAAAAAGGTGTAAAACATATAGTTGTATCTTTGGGTAAAGATGGTGTATACTATGCTTTCAAAGATGTGAGAAAACACTTTGACGCAGTGCCTTGCCATGTGGTAAACACCACTGGATGTGGCGATGCTTTACTCGGAGGAATCGCTAGCGGCATTGACGCAGGATTAGATATGGAGAGAGCAATTCAGCTCGGTATCAGGACTGCTTCACTTTGCGCTGAGGTGGACACCGTGGTTAATCCCGGGCTTTCCGAGGACTTGCTCGAAGATTCAGAAGGAGGAAATTAAAATGAATCTTGAAAAGTACCTTGTAGTGTCTGATGAGGTAAAACAGGCAGTAAAGGAAGGCAAACCCGTTGTAGCATTGGAGTCTACAATAATCTCACACGGAATGCCCTACCCGAAAAACGTTGAGACAGCTCTCAATGTTGAGAAGATTGTAAGAGAAAACGGAGCAATACCCGCTACTATCGCAATCATCAAGGGTAAAATTACCGTCGGTATCTCAAAGGACGAGATCGAGTATCTTGGAAAGAAAGGACTTGAGGTTACAAAAGCAAGCCGCAGAGATCTTCCCGTTATACTCGCTAAGGGAATGGACGGAGCAACCACAGTAGCAACTACTATGATTGCAGCAGCTATGGCAGGAGTTAAAGTATTCGGTACCGGCGGTATCGGTGGTGTTCACAGAGGAGCAGAGACCACAATGGATATCTCAGCCGATCTCGAGGAACTTGCACAGACTCCCGTATGTGTTGTATGCGCAGGCTGCAAATCAATTCTTGATATAGGACTTACACTTGAGTACTTAGAGACAAAGGGCGTTACCGTTGTAGGATACAAGACAAACGAGATGCCCGCATTCTACACAACGCATTCAGGCTTCGGAGTTGACTACAAGTTAGATACTCCCGCAGAGGTTGCAGCAGCATTCCATGTTAAGGAAGACTGTGACTTAAAGGGTGGTATGGTTGTAGGAAATCCTATTCCCGATGAGTACGCAATGGATCCCGATTATATCAATGCAAACATTGATGCAGCAGTTAAGGAAGCTAACGAAAAGGGAATCAAGGGTAAAGAGATTACTCCTTTCCTTCTTGATAAGATTCAGAAGCTTACAGAAGGCAAGAGCCTTGAAGCAAACATCAAGCTTGTTTACAATAACGTAGCTGTTGCAGCACAAATCGCAAGCGAGTACGCAAAAATTAAGTAATATATAATAAGCGAAAAATAAACCCCTCGGACCACACGATGCTTCGCATCCAAAGGTCCGAGGAATTTTTTTTCGCTGGATTATATCATTTATATTATATATACTTGAATTTTGCCATTTAGCTTGATATAGGCTATAATGAGTGTAATCTCTCTATTTTAGGAGGTTTTATGCAATTAAGGGTCGCAGTTGTGGGGAAAAGCAAGATAATTGTAGGGGATGTCTCCAACCGTGTTTACCGTGGAGATTACTTCGTGTGCCCTGTCTTCTTTAACGAACCCGAAGCCCTTGCAAAGATAGAGAGACTTTACCCGCACGTAATCATAATATGTCTTAATGATGAAGGCTTTGAAGAGTACGAGGAGTACAACAGGCTTCTTGAGTACAAGAAAATCGGCGAAGCCGCCATCATCGTAATTGCACATCCCGATAAATATTCCAAGTTTACACAGGTAACCGGACTTAAGGTGTCTTCTTTTGTAAAGAGACCTCTAAGGCTTGAGGATTTGTTTGGCGCCCTTGATAAGATTAAGGACGATATTTCTGTTGCGGATGAGCAGGTATTTAAAGAAAAGATAAAAGACCTTCAAAGCGTAGTTGAGAGACAGAAATTCGAAGCTTACAAAAAGCAAAGGGCTCTTGCAGCTGCCGCTAAAGAAATAAAAAAAGAAGTCACCATTACTCCGAGAGAAGATACAGGAGGATTTGTTCCGACCAAGAAGGAAAAGAAAACGGTTCTGGTTGTCGACACCGATACCCTTATCCTTTCAAATCTAAAAGACTTCTTAGAGGATAAATATATTGTGGTATGCGTTCCCAATGCTCCACTCGCAATGAAGTATCTTGAGAAATACAGACCGGATGTTATAGTTCTTGATTACACCATCAATCTGTACGGAAGGTCTCTGCCAAAGAATAAGAAAGAAATCGAGGATATACCAAAAGTTGTTCTTTGCGCCTCTACCGATAAAGCGGTAATTAAGCAGGTACTTATGGGTATAAGACCCAGAGGATTTATTAAGAAACCTGTCGACAGAGAGGCACTTTTGGAGAAGCTTAACGAGATATTTGAGAATTTCACCTGAGGGGAGGAAGCTATATGGCCAAAAAGACACCTATAACAAAATCTCCTGTTACATACAAAGACTTTGATATTCATGTGGGAATATCATATGCGGGAAGTGAAGAACAATATGTAAAAGTTCTTCGCCGGTATTTTTCAATGATTCAGGCCAAGGCTAAAAGAATTAAACAGTGCTGCGAGCAGGAAGAAATTGAAGAGTATACGATAGAGGTCCATGCATTAAAGAGTAACTCAAGACTTATCGGAGCGATTGCTCTTGCCGATGAGGCCGAATATCTTGAACAATGCGGACTTTCCGGAAACATAGCGGAGATTAAAGCCAAAACCCCTGCGCTTCTTAGTTCTTTTAAGGGAATAAAAAAGCTGTTTAACTTTGTACTTCTTGAAGATGATCAGCCGGTAGGAGAACTGGAAATAACGCAGGAAGAAACAAAAGAAAAATACGAAGCCATAATAGAAGCTTTGGATTCCTTTGATATCGATACCGCTGCCGAGCTTCTGGACTCACTGATAAACTACAACATTTCCGGAAGACAGTCGGAATACATCTTCAGAGCCAAAAAGAAGGTTGTCGATTTTGCCTACGACAAGGCAATAACGATAATGAAAGATGCATTAAAAGCTCTTGAGGATGAAAAGAAAAGGAAAAAGAGAGACGCAAAAGTTAAACAGAGTATTCTTATCGTTGACGATAATGAAATGAACAGAACTCTTGCAACGGAACTTTTGGAAGAAATAGGAGTAAGTGCCGTTCCTGCCGAAAGCGGCAAAGAATGTCTGGAGATTCTTAAGAAACAGAAATTTGATCTGGTTTTGCTTGATCAGATGATGCCGGAGATGGACGGCGAGAGTACGCTAAAACATATAAAGGGCGAAAAGCTTGCTGAAGGAACACCTATTGTTGTGCTTACCGCAGATTCAAAGCCCGGTTCCAGAGAGAAGTATCTAAAGAAAGGCTTTGATGATTATCTTGCAAAGCCAATGTATCTTGATAACGTATGTTCATTACTTGAAAAGTATAAAAAAGAGAACCGGGTTTAACCCTGGTTCTCTTTTGCTACTAGGAAGTCTGCTCCGTACATCTTACGAAGCTTGGGCTTCTCTATTTTACCTGTTGCATTTCTGGGAATATCGGCAAAGATAATCTCTTTGGGTCTCTTATATCTTGCCATATCAAGGCAGAACTCTTCGATTTCTTCCTTGGTGCAGGTCATTCCCTCTTTAATTTCGATTATGGCAGCAGTCTTCTCTCCGAGTCTTCTGTCGGGAAGACCGATAACTGCCACGTCTTTGACTTTATTGTTCTTACGGATGAAGTCCTCAATCTGTACAGGGTAGATGTTCTCACCGCCGGAAACGATAACGTCTTTCTTACGGTCTACAAGGAAAATGAAACCGTCGGAATCTCTCATCGCCATATCACCGGTGTAAAGCCAGCCATCCTTAAGAACTTCTTTGGTTGATTTCTCATCATTGTAATAGCAGGTCATCACGCCGGGGCCTTTAACGCAAAGCTCGCCGACATTCTCTCCTGTAACTTCCTTGCCGTCTTCATCGACAATTTTGCATTCCCATCTGTATCCGGGAACACCGATGGCACCGACTTTATTGATATTCTCCATACCAAGATGTACACAACCGGGGCCTGTTGATTCGGAAAGACCATAGTTTGTGTCATACTGGTGATGAGGGAAGTATTCTTTCCAGCGCTTAATAAGTGAAGGCGGAACAGGCTGTGCGCCGATATGCATAAGTCTCCACTGATCAAGTTCGTAATCACTGAGTTTCAAATCGCCTCTGTCGAGGGCATCGAGAATATCCTGAGCCCAGGGAACAAGGAGCCATACTATGGTACAGTGCTCTTTGGATACAGCCTGAAGGATTGTCTCAGGTTTGGCGCCCTTTAAGAGTACAGCCTTACTTCCTGCAACAAGACTGCCCATCCAGTGGAACTTAGCACCTGTATGGTAAAGAGGAGGGATGCAAAGGAAGTTATCGTCTCTTCCTGTCTCGTGATGCTTCTGCTCCATCTCTGCAGCCTGTGTAAGGGACTGATGTTTATGCAAAATGGCTTTCGGGAAGCCGGTTGTACCTGATGAAAAATAGATTGCACCGAAATCATCCTCGGTTATATCAACCTTGGGTGCTTTACTTGAGCAGTCAGCTACCTGATCTCTGTAACTTTCTGCAAAGCTGGGACAGCCGTCACCTACAAATAAAAGAAGGCGGCCTTTGCTGAGTTTCTCAGCGTTAACTTCCATACGTCCGATAAACTCAGGACCGAATACAATCATGTCTACTTCAGCGAGTTCTGCACAGTAAAGAATCTCTTCTGCGTCATATCTGAAGTTAAAAGGAACTGCTATAGCTCCGCTTTTTAAAATACCAAAATAAATAGGAAGCCACTCAAGGCAGTTGTACATAATGATAGCGACCTTGTCGCCCTTTTTGATTCCTCTTGAAATAAGTAGATTCGCAAAGCGGTTAGCCTTCTCGTCAAATACCTTCCAGGTAATCTCTCTTCTGTATGCTTCAAAACCGGTAGGTCTGATGAGCTCATATTCTTTCCAGGTTGTTCTTCTGGTGTCGGGTTCATCGGGGTTTAACTCCACGAGAGCTATCTCATCGGGGTAAAGCTTTGCATTTCTCTCCAGAAACTCTGTAACAGGCATTTTTATTCCGTCCTTTTTCTCTCTCTTTTTTCGCGTTAAAGCGATAAACTGTCTTTGTATAAGTTAACACGTTGATGCGCAAAAGTCAAGGAAAATGGGATTTTATTGTGTATACAAGGATACAATCTGACATAAAGTTTCAGGAATAGTAAATAATGCTGGATTTTTTTTCGATACAGTGGTATTATTAATTCGAATGTGAGGGTTATTATGGCAAAAAGAGTAGCGAAACCGGTAGCTAAAATAGTTAAAAAGATAGTTATCATTACTTTTGCAGCCCTTTTAATGGCAGCAAATATCAACACATTTGTAGACGCAGGCGGGTTGTATCCCGGCGGCGCAACAGGTCTAACCATTCTTATAAGACGTGCAGCCGAGCTTTGGTTTCATATCGAGCTTCCTTACACTCTCGTAATTATCATCATAAATTCAATCCCCATATACATCGGATTCAGATTTATCGGTAAGAAGTTTACGGTATATTCCGTGTATATGATTATCATGGTCGGTGTTTTCTCCGATATGATTCCTACTTACGCAATTACATATGACACACTTCTTGTCAGCATCTTTGGCGGAATTATAAACGGACTTGCTATAAGCATTTGTCTGTTACAGGGGTCTACATCCGGAGGTACCGACTTTATCGCGATTTTCATGTCCGAGAAAAAGGGAATGGATTCCTGGAACATGATTCTTGGAATTAATATAGTTATTCTTGGAAGTGCAGGCTTGCTCTTTGGTTGGGACAAAGCTCTTTATTCAATCATTTTCCAATACGCTTCCACTCAGGTATTACATACGCTTTATACCAGATACCAGAAGGAAACTCTCTTTATTGTTACCAACAAACCTGAAGAGATCTGTGTAATCATAAGCGACCTTACACAGCATGGAGCAACACTCATTGAAGGTGAAGGTTCCTATGAGCACTGTGAGAGAAATGTTGTTTACTCAGTTGTTTCAAGAGAAGAATACAAAAAGGTACTCAGGGAGATCAAAAAAGCAGATCCCCAGGCCTTTGTCAATACACTAAGAACTGAAGAAATATCGGGACAATTCTACAGAAGACCGGAGGAGTAAAAATGGTTAAACTCGGAATAGACAGGATTAAAGAATACGGAAACCTTCTTGAAGGGAAAAGAATCGGCCTTATCACCAATTATTCGGGAATAGACAGTAGAATGATTGAGGATATGGACGTTTTTTTTGAGGCGGGATATAAAGTTTCAAAGCTTTTTACACCCGAGCACGGCTTGTACGGAGCTATGGATGGAGCAAGCGTAGACAACAGCATTCATCCCAAGTACAAAACCCCCATTATCTCTTTGTACGGAGACAGAAAAGAGCCCACAAGTGAGGACTTGGACGGACTTGATGTTCTTGTATACGACATTCAGGATGTTGGACTTAGATATTACACATACATCTATACTCTTGCTTACTGCATGAGAGCTGCCGCAAAGAAAGCAATAAAGTTTGTTGTTCTTGACAGGCCTAATCCCCTTGGAAACAAGGTTGAAGGAAACAGAATGAAAAAGGAGCTTGCAAGCTTTGTCGGCGATTACGAGCTTCCCATAAGATATGGATTAACTCCCGGAGAACTTGGAAAGTACTTCCTTGACTATATGAAGTTAGAGCTTGATTACAATGTAATTCCCATGGATGGCTATAAGGCTGACATGAAGTGGACTGCAACGGGTCAGCTCTGGAACCTTCCTTCTCCTTCAATCCATACATTTAATTCAAACCTTTGCTATGTCGGCGGCTGCTTCTTTGAGGCGACAAATATAAGCGAGGGAAGAGGAACGGCAGCTCCTTTCCAGATTTACGGAGCACCTTTTGTAAATATGGATGAGTTCATTCCTGAGCTAAGAAAGAGAATAGATAATAAAGATGTAGCTATAAGACCCAGAGCTTTTACCCCTTTCTGGTCAAAGCATGCAGGCAAAACATGTTACGGTGTTGAGTTTATCCCGTTAAACGATAATCTGGATTTCCTTTATGAAGCGATAATTACATTAAAGACGTTCTTTGATTTATATCCGAATGAAGTAGAGTTTGTTAAGTATGCGGATGTTGCAAGACTCTCCTCTCTTTCAGGCGATGAGACAGTCAACGAATATATAAACGGAAAGATATCTCTTGATGAATTAAAGAAACTCTGGAAAAAGGAATCAGAGGAATTCGAGAAATTAAGCGAAAGTTATAGAATATACAAATAAACTGGAAAAGAAAAAGTAATGGGATTATACTGAATTGTAAGCTTTAAGAGGTGAAGAAACATGAATTACAAAAGACTACTTACATTTCAGGATATATCCTGTGTGGGACAGTGTTCCCTCACGGTTGCTCTTCCGGTATTATCGGTCTGCGGAATAGAAACCTGTGTTTTGCCTTCAATGGTTTTATCAACACACACAGGCGGATTTAAAGATATTACGAAGGCAGACTTAACGGATTACCTTTCAGGTTACCTTAATTCCTGGAGAAGCAATAACATATCATTTGATGTAATCTATACAGGTTATCTTGGAAATCTTAAACAGATAGAAATTGTTAAGAGACTGAAAGACGAGTTTTTGAATCCGGGAGGATTACTTATTGTAGATCCTGTTATGGGAGATGACGGGGAACTGTATTCGGGATTCGATGACAAGTACGTTGATGAGGTCAGAAAACTGTGCGAGATTGCCGATATCATCATCCCAAACCTTACAGAAGCATGTTTGCTCGCACGAAAAACGCATACAGAGCAATTTTCAAATGACGAGCTTACGGAATTGCTTGAAAACCTCGCAAAACTGGGGCCTCGCACGGTTGTACTTACCGGAATATCGGAAACTCCCGAGTATGCCGGAGCCAC
>JAGACI010000082.1 GCA_017614185.1 Lachnospiraceae bacterium
GAAGAGTTTGCCGTCTATCTCAATCTCTTCACCCTTTTGAAGCCTGTTCCAGTACTTCTTCTCAATGTTTAGCGCATTGGCCTTATCAACATCGAATTTGCCCTGTCTGTCAAGGCTTAACGTATAGCCGTAGCAGACAACGTTATGATTTACTTTAAACGCCTTAACCTTAAGGCCGTCAAAATCAAATTCTCCTCCATCGCCCGAAAGCTCCACGCAGTTAATCTCAAAAGGAAGCTCAGGTGCGATAACTCTTAAGTTGTTAACTACTCTTGTTAATCCCTTGGGACCTATAAGAGTTAAGGGTTCGGTTCTTTCGGCGTTGCCCATTGTAAGGAGCATTCCGGGGAGGCCTGAGATGTGATCGGCGTGAAAATGTGTAAACATGATAACGTCAATCGGTTTGGGACTCCATCCCTTTTCCCTTAATGCAATCTGTGTTCCTTCACCGCAGTCGATAAGGACACTCATGCCGTTATATCTGACCATAAGTGAAGTCAGCCATCTATATGGAAGCGGAAGCATTCCTCCCGTTCCCAGTAAACAAACATCAATCATCCGTTAACCTTTCGTTAATCTCCCATGCGCCACATAATCATGGCGTCCTCCTTGGGATTCTCATAAAACCCGGGCCTTATCCCTGCGGATTTAAACCCAAGTTTCTCATATACATGTATGGCGTCAACGTTGGAAACTCTTACTTCCAACGTAAAATCCTTAACACCGTCTCTCTCTCCTTCCAAAAGGAGCGCTTCCATAAGAGCTGTTCCGATTCCGTGTCCGCGGCATTCTTTTAGAACTGACACGTTTGTCACATCGGCTTCCGTAAAGCTTTTAATATATCCGCAAAGCCCGACAAGCCTTCCCTCATGCTCACACACAAGGTAGGTCGTATTACCTGCTTTAATCTGGGACTCAAAGCCGTCCCTTGTCCATGGATTGGTAAAATTGGCTTCCTCTATGGCCGTGACCTCATCAAGGTCATCCATGGTCATCTTACGGATATGCATGAGGAGTCGATTCCTTCCATTCGTTCTCTCTCCGCCTGGCTTAAGCGAAGATATTCGGGTGCATGCTCTGCTGCAGTCTCGTACTTACCCTGCTCGTAAAGCACCTTGCCATATGCCGCAACTGCGCCGGCTCTCTGTCTGTTCATATGAGCAGGAGCAAAGCTAAAGCCCACCTTGCACTTCTCTTCGATAATCTCTTTAAACACCGGAACACCGTCTCCGAGGAAAATGACATCTCTGTCAAGTTTGTTAATCTCTTTGATTAAGTCCTCGATATCGGAGGCGCACTGCTCCTTAATCGTCATCATGTCATATATCGAACCGTTCTTATCAAAAGAATAGAGTCCTGTATAAACCTGATTCCTTCTCGCATCCATTATGGGACAAATCATCTTGTCGCTTCCGTAGAAAATGTAAGCAAGTCCCTCAAGTGTAGGAACAGGAATGATGGGAGTATTTAAGGCAAGTCCCAGGCCCTTTGCCGTGGCAGAACCGATTCGAAGTCCCGTAAAGGAACCGGGCCCTGCTGCAACAGCGATTGCATCTATTGTGGAAAGATCCAGATCCGTAAGTTTCTTAACCGCCTCTAACATCGGAAGCAGAGTCTGCGAATGGGTCTTCTTATAATTCATTGTATATTCGGATTGAATAACATCTCCGTCAAGGACAGCGACACTTGCAACAAGTCCCGAACTGTCTAATGCCAAAATCTTCATTCTTTGCCTTCTTCTATTGTAATAAGTCTGTAGTCAAAACCCTTATCAAGGTTCTTCTTAATTGTTATCCTTACTGCATCCTTTGGGATAAGTTCATCGATGATATCCGCCCATTCTATAAGGCAGACGCCCTCACCGTAAAAGTAATCCTCGTATCCAAGTTCGTCCATCTCCTCGGGATCACCGATTCTGTAAACATCGAAGTGATAAAAGGGAAGTCTTCCCTCCTCATACTCCTGAAGGATTGTAAATGTAGGACTGCTTACGGGCTCATCTATTCCAAGTCCCCTGGCAAACCCTTGTGTAAAAACAGTTTTGCCGGTTCCAAGGTCACCGTTTAATGTATAAATCTGACCTTCCTTTGCTTTAAGGGCATACTCACGCCCAAGCTCGAAAGTCTCCTCGGCGCTGTTTGTCTCAAAAGTTCTAATCATTCCTTAATCTTCACTTTCTTTGGAGGCAGGTGAGTGGAAATAATAGCTATCAAATCCTGCCTTTGGTCGGTAAGAAATCTCTTTGGAATAATCGTTGCGTTAATCGGGGAAGTATAAAGAATAATGCTTCTTCCCGTCGAAACTGCCTTGTGCATCTCATCCCACTTACAGCTTGCTTTCTCTTCTCCTACAGATACGGTAAGACCTTCATCGTTAAAAAGATAAGTCATCTCCTCTTTAAATGCCGGATTCGTCTTCGCCTGTGTGCGGCTTTTAAGGAACGAAACCCAGGGAAGATAGAGTAAAATGATGAGGCCTACGACAAGATAAATCCAGGTGCCTGTCAAAAAGGCGGACACAACAAGAAGCGCGCCCACGCAACTTCCTATCAGACCGGCCGCACTTGTATAGTAGTGATACAGAAGATAATCATAGATATCTCCTGCCAAAATCTTTACTTTTAGCGTTACTTCCATAAAAACTCCAACTGTATTTCTATGAAATAATTATAAATTTTACAGGATAAAAAAGCAAGGCTACTATTGACCACAGGCAAAGTTTGGTTTATATTAACAGACGGAAACTAAATAACTTTAGTTCTTCGGGGTTGGGTGAAATTCCCTACCGGCGGTGAGTGGTGACACAAGTCCGCGACCCGTGTGAATATTATACGCACGGCTGATTCGGTGCAAATCCGAAACCGACAGTAAAGTCTGGATGGAAGGAGACTAACAATGAGTACCTTATTTCAAAACGTAGCAGAGAACCTGCTATATGTCCTGAGCTTTTTGCTCATCATTTTCATTCTTTTTGTAATCGCTTATGCACTTGAAACAGTTGCCAAGAAGAAATTCGGCGATACGGAAAGAATTCTTACAACAAGAAAGATTGCAGTATGCGGTATGTTCTCCGCAATCGCAGCAGTTTTGATGTTGCTTGAGATTCCCCTTTTCTTTGCACCCACATTTTATAAGCTCGACTTAAGTGAACTGCCTATTCTCGTAGGAAGCTTTGCATTCGGTCCCGTTGCAGGTGTGCTTATGGAGTTTGTTAAGATTGTTCTTAAACTCTTCATCAAGGGAACAAGCACAGCATTTGTTGGCGAGCTTGCCAACTTTGCAGTAGGTTGCAGCTTTATCTTACCTGCTTCAACCTTCTATCTTTTCCACAAGAACAAAAGAGGAGCCGTTATATCCTGCATCCTTGGAACGGTGATTATCACAATCTTTGGTACACTTTTCAATGCGGTATATCTTCTCCCCACATTCGCAAAGCTTTTCGGAATGCCCCTTGAAGCTATCATCGATATGGGCGCAAAGGTTAACTCCTTAAGCGGAAGCAGCGTTACAAGCTTTGTTATCGCATGTGTTGCTCCCCTTAACCTGATAAAAGGCCTTGTCAACTCAGTAATCACCTTGCTTGTTTACAAGAAGTTAAGCCCCATTATCAAAGAGGGAAGCTTTAAAAAGAAAAGCACTGTGAAAGTAAGAAATACACAGGAAATGTAAGTTTAAACATAAGAAAACCGCGCTGCCCCGAGCGCGGTTTTTTGTTTCTTTATTTGTCTTTCTTGCCAATCTTCATGGTAAGTGAAATTCTCTTCTTAGGAACATCGACCGATAAGACTTCGACATCGACGATATCCCCGACCTTAACAGCTTCGAGAGGATGTTTAATGTACTTGTCAGTAATCTGTGATATGTGAACAAGTCCATCCTGATGCACACCTATATCTACGAAAGCGCCAAAGTCTATAACGTTTCTCACTGTTCCTTTAAGAACCATTCCGGGCTTTAAGTCTTCCATATCAAGAACGTCACTTCTAAGAATGGGAGCCGGCATATCTTCTCTGGGATCTCTTGCAGGCTTCTCAAGTTCCTTTAAGATATCTGTAAGAGTAATCTCACCGATTCCAAGTTCCTCAGCAAGTTTCTTCTTGTCTTTTACCCTTCTCTCAAACGATGTGACACTTGTGTCAGGTGTGTTTTGAACATCTCTGTCACGTGTCTCGCTTTCAGTATTTACAAGGTTTTGTCCGCCAAGGGCTGCTGCAAGTGCCTTACCCATTGCAGTGTTGGTATTCTTAATCTGAACAGGTCTTTGCTCTTTCTTTTTGGGAGCGGGTTTGGCTGCCGCCTTCTTAATGGGAGCTGCCTTCCACGCGGCCTTTACATCCTCCATTGTGATTCCAAGCTTTTCCATAAGCTTAAGAGCTGCCTCGTAAGACTCGGGGTGAACGCTTGTCGCATCAAGAGGATTATCACCGTCCGTGATTCTCATAAAGCCCGCGCACTGTTCGTATGCCTTGGGTCCAAGCTTTGCAACCTTTAAAAGCTGCTTTCTGTCTGTAAATCTTCCGTTCTTCTCTCTGTAATCGACGATATTCTTGGCAATAACCTTTGTAATACCTGAGATATACTCAAGAAGAGAAACAGATGCAGTATTAAGGTCTACTCCGACCTTGTTAACGGAATCCTCTACGACACCGCCAAGAGCCTCTGAAAGCTTCTTCTGATTCATATCGTGCTGGTACTGGCCTACACCGATTGACTGAGGGTCAATCTTTACAAGCTCTGCCAAAGGATCCTGAAGTCTTCTTGCTATGGAAGCCGCACTTCTTTGTCCCACATCAAAGTTGGGGAACTCTTCGGTTGCAAGCTTGCTTGCGGAATAAACGGAAGCGCCCGCCTCATTTACGATAACGTACTGAACGGGACCTGTCTTTGACATGTCCATCTCTTTAAGCATCTCAACAATAATCTGTTCAGACTCTCTCGATGCTGTTCCGTTACCTACCGAAATAAGGTTGACGTGGTATTTCTGAATCAGATCCTTAATTATCTTCTTGGACTCCTCAACTTTATTTTGGGGAGCTGTGGGATAGATAACCTTTGTATCAAGGACCTTACCTGTCTCGTCTACAATTGCAAGCTTACATCCTGTCCTGAATGCAGGGTCCCAACCAAGGACTACTTTGCCTTTGATGGGGGGCTGCAAAAGGAGCTGTTCCAAGTTCTTGCCAAA
>JAGACI010000083.1 GCA_017614185.1 Lachnospiraceae bacterium
GTAGAAGCACTCGGGTTCAACCTTAATGTGTTTCCTTAAAGTGTTGATTCCAAGCTCCTTCATCTTAAGGATATCGCCCTCGTAACCGGCTTCATTATTCGGTAAAAAGATTCCTTCAGGGAAATATCCCTGATCCAAAACGCCATGGAAAAAATAAGGCTTTCCGTTTAAACAGATTCTCTTTAATCCGTTTACTTCCCTGATATCAACACTTCTTAGTGCAAAGTAGGAAGTAATCTTATCTTCACCGCTTTCGATTACAAGGCCATAGAGATTGGGTTCCTCAGGACTCCATAACTTCGGATTTTCAATTTCTAATTCAAATTCTGCCTTGGTATATGATTTCTCAATAATCTGATGTCCGTCCTTAGGATTTTGCTTGTCATATACCTTAACGATAAACTGTCCGTTTCCGCCCTTTATCCCGACTTTCACACCTGTAAGAGAAGGCGTAAGTTTAACGCTTTCTATGTATTTCTCGGGTACACTTTCAATCCATACGCTTCCCCATATTCCGGATATAGGCGTATACCACATTCCTCCGGGCTTAAGCGTCTGCTTTCCGTAAGGGTAATCCGTCGAAGTCTCATCCTTGATTTCGACCTTTAACTCATGTGCTCCGACACCAAATTTGGTTATATCGAAACTAAAGGGAAGATATCCTCCGATGTGCTCTCCCAAAAGCTCGTTATCCACATAAACCTTCGCTTCATTGTCGACAGCGCCAAAATGAAGAAGTATTTTCCCTTTGTTAAAGCCATCGGGAATCTCGTAAGTCCTTTTGTACGTATAACTTGAAATTGCCTCTCCATCTACTCCCGAAAGCGATGAACCAAGAGGAAACGGAACATTTGCGCCGTCATCCCACTTACCGTTTAAGCACAAAAACGAGTCCCTTTTAAGCTGTGGCCTTGGGTATGAAAAAAAGGGCATGATATCAGCCCTTTCTTCCATAGTTAATTTATTGTATTCTCTTTTCTTTGACTTAAAAAACATGCTGTTCATATTAGATGTTAAATAAATCGCTGTATGCTTTGAGCGCTCCTTCTGTTTCGTGTGCGAGAACCTTCTTGGCAAGAACCTTACCAAGCTGTACGCCTTCCTGATCGAAGCTGTTTACATTCCATGTGAAGCCCTGGAACATAATCTTGTTCTCAAAGTGTGAGAGAAGTGCGCCGAGTGCTTCGGGAGTTAACTGCTCACCGATAATGATTGATGAAGGACGGTTACCCTCAAAGTATTTGTTTCTGTTGTCATCATCCTTACCGCAGGCAAATGCAACAATCTGTGCTACAACGTTAGCGCAGAGCTTCTGCTGGCTTGTGCTTCCCTGGATATCAACATCTGTTCCGATCTGGCTGTTCTTGAATCCGATAAACTGAAGAGGAATGATGTCGGTTCCCTGGTGAAGGAGCTGATAGAATGAGTGCTGTCCGTTTGTTCCGGGTTCACCGTAGATAACGGGACCTGTTACGTAGTTAACGGGCTCACCGAATCTGTTAACGCTCTTACCGTTTGACTCCATGTCAGCCTGCTGCAAGTGTGCAGGGAAACGGCTTAATGCCTGTGAATAAGGAAGAACTGCTGTTGTTCCCATTCCAAGGATATTTCTCTCATATACACCGATAAGTGCATCGAGCATTGCAGGGTTCTCAAGAAGATTCTCGTTCTTTGCAAGCTTGTCTTCCTCAGCTGCACCCTTTAAGAATCTGTCGAATACTTCAGGTCCGAATGCAAGTGATAATACTGCTCCGCCTACGCCTGATGTTGATGAGAAACGTCCGCCGATATAGTCATCCATGAAGAATGCTGCAAGATAATCGCTGCTCTTTGCAAGAGGTGATGTCTCGCTTGTAACGGCTACCATGTGCTTACTTGCATCAAGGCCTGCCTTCTTAAGAGCATCCTTTACGAAAGATTCGTTTGTAAGTGTCTCAAGTGTTGTTCCTGACTTTGAAACAAGTACAAAGAGTGAATGTGCAACATCGATAGAGTTAAGAACTGCTGCGGCATCATCAGGATCTACGTTACTGATGAACTTCGCTTCCATCTTGAAGTTGCCGGTCTTCTTAGCCCAGTTCTCAAGGCCGATGTACATAGCTCTGGGACCAAGGTCGCTTCCGCCGATACCGATCTGAACAACTGTTGTGAACTTCTCGCCTGCGCCGTTTACAATCTGTCCGTTATGTACCTTGTTTGCAAAATCTGCAATCTTTTTCTGCTCATTTAAATAGAACTCTCTCTTGTTAACTCCGTCGCATACAACGTCGTTACCAAGCTGTCCTCTTGTTAACTGGTGAAGAACAAGTCTCTTCTCGCCTGTGTTAATAACTTCACCGTTATATAATGCTTTGAACTTCTCTGTAAGCTCTGCTTCCTTTGCAAGAGCTTCAAGTGCCTTAAGTACATCCTCGTCAACTGCCTTCGCAGCGTAGTTGTAAGATAAGCCTGCTGCCATCTTTACGTTATACTTGGCAACTCTCTTTGCGCCGTTATCACCGCTCATTACCTCTTTAAGGCAAACCTTCTTTACCTTCTTAAGGTCATCAAAGCTTTTTAATGTATCAAGATTTTTCCAAGATGCCATATTTTATCCTCCTAATTAAAAACCCATTTCTTCACAAAGTATATCAATACTTTAAAACGTTTTCAAGGTATGAACCTATAAGCCCGCCCCTCAGGTCCAAAAGTGCAGTGCGATTAAAGCTGTCAGGAATACCACGTTGACCGCGGTAAATGAAAGCAGATATTTGCCCCGGTTTTCTTTGTATGAGCCGGTGTAGGCCTTGTAAGAAATAAGGCTTGCCATCGAAGCAATAAGCGTACCGAGGCCTCCGACATTTACACCAAGCATCAAATCCTTATAGTTGGTTGTGAAACCGCTAAGCATAAGGGTTGCAGGTACGTTACTTATAACCTGGCTTGCTATTATTGATACGCCAAACTCGTTTCCTGAAATTATATTTCCGAGAAATTCTTTTACCGCAGGAATTCTTCCCATGTTTCCGGTAAATACAAAGAATCCTATAAATGTTAAAAGCAGTATATAGTCAGCCCTAAAAAGGATTTTGTAATCCATGAAAAATACAACGAGAAGGATTGCAATCGCCATTATGTACCAGGGAATGATACGAAGAACCGAGCAAAGGGCAGTCACGAACAAA
>JAGACI010000012.1 GCA_017614185.1 Lachnospiraceae bacterium
AATCATAGCAATTTTCATGATATCAGCAGCGCTTCCCTGTATGGGAGCATTCATTGCAACTCTCTCACCAAAAGATCTTGTCATGAAGTTTGAGGAAGCAAGTTCGGGAATAGGTCTTCTTCTCTTATAAAGTGTTGTCGAATAGCCCTTCTCCCTGGCATCCGAAACAGCCTTGTCAAGGAAACGCTTTACACCGGGGTAAGTAACAAAATACTGCTCAATATAAGACTTTGCTTCTTTTCTTGAAATACTTAATCCCTGGCTTAGGCCAAAGGAGCTTATGCCGTATACAATGCCGAAGTTAACTGCCTTGGCGTTTCTTCTTTGTAAAGGTGTAACCTCGGAAAGAGGTATATGGAATACCTCCGAAGCAGTTATGGCATGGATATCCTCGGCCTGTCTGTAAGCATTGATAAGGTTCTCATCCTCAGACATATGTGCAAGTATTCTTAACTCAATCTGAGAGTAATCTGCATCTACAAATACGTATCCTGGCTTAGGAATAAATACCTTTCTTATTCTTCTGCCAAGCTCGGTTCTCATCGGTATATTTTGAAGGTTCGGCTCGGTAGAACTGATACGCCCTGTTGCGGTAATGGTCTGATTAAAGTTGGTATGAATTCTTTCATCATCTTCAATATAATTAGCAAGGCCATCGGCATACGTAGATTTAAGCTTTGTTAATCCTCTGTATTCGAGGATATCCGACACAATAGGATATTCTTCTGCAAGTTTTTCGAGGACATCTGCAGCTGTTGAATAACCACTCTTTGTCTTTTTACCGCCCGGAAGACCCATTTTTTCAAAGAGGACTTCGCCAAGTTGCTTTGGAGAATTAATGTTAAACTCTTCTCCTGCGGCTTTAATAATCTGAGACTCGAGTTCTTCAATACGTCCTGTAAGAGCGTCTCCATATTCCTTTAAAGCATCCCTGTTAACAAGCACGCCTTCTTTTTCCATCTCATAAAGAATAGCTGTCAGAGGCATTTCTATCTCGTTAAACAGTGAAAGCATGTCAAGTTCCGAAAGCTTGTCATTTAATTCCTTATATGCCTTATAAGCTATAACTGCCTTTGTGCAAAGGTAATTAATAACCTTGGTTTCATCGCTCTTATATATATCTTTTGGCGCTTCTTTACCAAAAAGCTCCTTTTCATCGGATACAGTAAGTCCAAGATATTCATTTGCAACATCAACATAGGTATAATCGTTTTTCAGAGGATTAATTATGTATGCTGCAAGAACTATATCAAAGAAGCAATCTGTTCTGGATGCATCAAAAAGTTCATACTGATGCTTAACATCACAGGTTGAAATAATCCCGGACTTATTGATATCCCTGCATCTTTCCTTAAGATAATCTTTGGTCACAAATCCTGACACAGGGATAAAATATATGTCTTCTTCAGACAATGCAACAGCAGCTCCCAGAAGGTCGGTCCCGTCAAAAAGGCAGTCAAAGCCAACCATGGGCTGCTTACATGCCCTTCCAAACACTTCCTCAACCTCGCCAAAATCCGTAACCGACTTTAAATGTCCGGAAAAATCAGCTGTACCGGCATTCATTACATTTGATTCGAAGCGTTTAAGAAGGTTTTTAAACTCAAGCTTCTTAAACATTTCATAAGAAGCTGAATTAAAATAGCCTTCCGTTTTTGCTTCATCAAGTTTAACATCTATATCACAGTCAGTCTTAATCGTAGCAAGACGCTTTGAAAGATCAGCAAGTTCTCGGTTTTCTCTTAAAGATTCTCTGATTGAATTCTTTGAAATCTCTTCAAGATGCTCATAAATACCGTCAAGGCTCTTATAAGTAACCATAAGCTCTCTTGCAGTCTTTTCACCGACTTTCGGAACACCCGGAATGTTATCGGCTGTATCTCCCATCAAAGCCTTAAGTTCTATAAAGCCCTCAGGAGTTACTTCGTATGCGTTAAGAACATCAGCGGCATAATAATCTTCAATCTCGGTCTTTCCGCCCTTGGTTTTGGGTATTCTTATCTTGATATGTTCAGATGCAATCTGAAGTAAATCTCTGTCGCCTGAAACAAGAGAAACTTCAAGCCCGTTCTTCTCACTCTTTTTGGCTATTGTTCCAAGAATATCGTCAGCTTCAATACCTTCCTTAAAATATATCGGAATGCCCATGGTACCAAGCACTTCTTTAATAAGAGGAACCTGCATTCTAAGTTCCTCAGGCATAGGCTTTCTTGTGCCTTTATACTCTTTGAACATCTCATGTCTGAATGTAGGCGCAGAAGTATCGAATGCAACGATAAGATATTCAGGATTCTCTTCATCCATGAGTTTAAAAAGAATATTTAAAAAGCCGTAGACTGCATTTGTATGAAGTCCACCGGCTGTAGTTAAGTCAGGAAGCCCGTAAAAAGCCCTGTTTAATATGCTATGACCATCAATAAGAACAATTCTCTCAGACATAAAAACCTCTTAAATCAAATAAGATAAAATACCAGGAGTGCAATCATAACTATAACGGAACCGAATTCCAGGCCAAGTGCAACTCTCCAGAAAAACTTATGCCTGGAAAGAGCCTTCCTTGAATCATTAAGGAGGTTCCTAAGTTCACCTTCAAGTTCAAGCGAGCCGCCGTACTCAAGACGTTTCATGCCTTCGGCAACAAGGAATTGAACACTCATCTCCTCATTGCAATCGGGGCAGTTATTGATATGCTCCAAAAACTTTTCAAGTTCTTTATAATTCAGTTGATTTTCAATAAAAACCGGAATAAGCTTCACAGTTTCCTTACAAGTCATAAAGCACCTCAAAAAGCACTATTTATCCCATGTAACAAAAAAAACCTTCGATAAATGCTATCGAAGGTTAATGCAGGAGATGGGACTTGAACCCACACACTGTTGCCAGCGTCAGATTTTGAGTCTGATGCGTCTGCCATTCCGCCACTCCTGCGTATTTCGGTCCTTGAACGACCGAAATCCATGATAACATATAATCAAGCCATTTACAAGTTGCTTTTTATAAATCTTCTATTTGCCAATCAATGGGAGAAAGCCCATTTTTGATAAGAAAATCGTTTGTTTTGCTAAAGGGTTTACTGCCGAAAAATCCTCTGTAAGCAGATAAGGGACTCGGGTGTGCCGATCTTATTACAAAATGCTTGGGATTGTTAAGCATGGCGCCCTTTTTCTGTGCGGGAGAACCCCAAAGTATAAACACAATCGGTCTGTCAACCTTGTTAAGCTTTTCAATTACTGCGTCAGTAAAGGTTTCCCATCCTCTTTCCTTATGTGAGAACGCCTCGTGGGCTCTTACGGTAAGAACTGTGTTTAGCATAAGCACGCCCTGTCTGGCCCATTTCTCAAGGTATCCGTTATTCGGAATTCTGCATCCAAGATCATCCTGTAACTCTTTATATATATTTACAAGACTTGCCGGAATTTTAATACCCGGTTTAACAGAAAAGCAAAGTCCATGTGCCTGGCCGGGCTCATGGTAAGGATCCTGCCCAAGAATAACAACCTTAACATCACTAAACGGTGTAAAATGAAACGCATTAAACAAGTCCTCTGAAGGAGGAAAAATCTGCCTTGTATTGTATTCCTCTCTGACAAACTTATACAGTTCCCTGTAGTAAGGCTTCTTAAACTCTTCTTCAAGAACATGAAGCCAATCATTATCTATTGCACTCATCTTAATCAATTCTTACGGAAACACCCTTATCTCTTAAGTAGTGTTTTAAATCCAAAATTTCAAGTTCTTTAAAATGGAATAACGAAGCTGCAAGAGCAGCATCTGCATTGGCATCGGTCAAAACATCATAAAAGTCCTGTTTCTTTCCGGCTCCGCCTGAAGCTATAACAGGAACATTAACCTCGTTTGCGATTATGCTTGTAAGGTCTAAATCGTATCCTTCTTTAGTTCCGTCGCAGTCCATACTGGTTAAAAGGATTTCTCCGGCGCCAAGAGAAACAGCTTTTTTAGCCCACTCAACAGCATCCATCTTCATGTCAACTCTTCCGCCGTTTTTATAAATGTTCCAGCCAGATCCATCCTCTCGTCTCTTCGCATCTATTGCGACAACTACGCACTGACTGCCAAACTTATATGCTGCTTCGCTTATAAGATTGGGGTTCATTATAGCGGCAGAATTAATTGAAATCTTATCTGCACCTTCTCGAAGGATTGCTTTAAAATCATCTACTGTTCTTATTCCTCCACCTACAGTAAATGGAATAAAAACCTGGTCTGCAACTGCTCTGACCCACGAAAGCTGAGTATCCCTTGAATCAGCGGATGCCGTGATATCCAAAAATACAAGTTCATCGGCTCCCGCTTTGTCATAGGCCGCAGCAACAGATGCAGGGTCACCTGCATCTCTTAAATTTACAAAATTTATACCCTTAACAACCCTTGCATCTTTAATATCCAGGCAAGGTATGATTCTCTTTGTGTGCATCTTAAAGCTCCATGAAATTCTTAATTATCGAAAGACCGACTTCGGAACTCTTCTCAGGATGGAACTGACATCCAAAGACATTATTCCTTTCAACCGATGCGTGCACCGTAACTCCATAGCTGCAGGTTGCAACAACATCTTCAGGATTCTTTGCCTTCAAATAATACGAATGAACAAAGTAAACATAGCTGCCTTCCGAAATACCCTTAAACAGGCGTCCCTTATTGGGAAAATCAAGAGAATTCCATCCTATCTGAGGTACCTTTAATCCCATGTCGCCCGGGAATTTATGAATATATCCGTCAAGAAGAGAGAGTCCATCAACTCCGGGGGATTCATCGCTTCCTTCAAACATAAGCTGAAGACCGAGGCAGATGCCAAGGAAAGGTTTTCCGGTTTTAACATACTCTTTTATCGTATCGATAAGATCATACTTTTTGAGGTTATCCATGGCATCGCCAAAAGATCCGACACCCGGCAAAATCACCTTATCAGCCTTCATAATGGTATCTTTATCTCTGGTTAAAATGCCTTTACCGCCACAATGAGCAATGACTCTTTCGACGCTTTTAATGTTTCCTGCGTCATAATCAATTATTGCAATATATGAATCACTACTCATCGACGTTTCCGGGTTCCTCTTCCATGTTTATTTCATCATTAATTTCTTCGTTTATCTCTTCACTATATTCTTCGTTTGTTTCTTCGACGGGAGAGGTTTCCTGACTCATAATCTCATTAACTCTTCTGTCAAAATATCCGTCTTCAAGATACTCAGGAATTACAAACTCAGTTCCGTCAACTATAGAGTGAATATAGAGTGTATAAACGGCATCCTGCTCGATTGCATTGATGCTGTCAACATCTGCTTCGCTAAGGCCGTACCTCGTCTCGAGGATTGAAAGGATCTCGCTATAAGCGGCGTTAGCTTCCGCTTCAAATCCATAGTTGGCTGCATTCTGCATGAGTCCAAATCGGTTATTGACTCCGTCAAACAATGCATCAAGCGCATGGTACTCGTCATCAATCGCAAGATACTCGTAATAACGCTCCTCACATCTTGTGACAGATAAAAGCATAGATGCTTTCTTAAACATGTTTTCATCGCCCTCTGACAGATTCTTGCCATAGAGGTTTCTGTAGCATGTCTCATAGTCGCCGTCGTAATAAGCAGCCCTTGCTTTCTGCTTGCTTACTACATCACCAAGAACGAAGCAGCATATTACTATTGCAGCAAGAAGTGTGAATGCAAAGAAGACGGTAGCTTTGATCTTCTTCTTTGAAAGTTTGGGAAGAGGTCTGTTATCAACGGGCTTGGGCTCTTTAACCTTCTTCTCTTTCTTTTTCTTCTTTTTGCCCTTCTTGTCGCCTTCTCCGCCTTCCTCACCTTCTTCACCGTCACCGCCGGCTACTTTCTCGTGAGGCTCTCTCTCTTCTAATTCTTCGGCTCCTTCAGGCTCGCCTTTTTTACGTTTCTTTTTCTTCTTTTTCTTTTTGCCTTCTTCTTCCTCAGCATCAAGCTGACGGTTTACTTCTTTATTTTCATCGGTGGTTGCGCCCTCAGCATCTGCGCCGGTAGGATTTTCACCCTCTCCACCTTCATCTTTCTTCTTTTTCTTAAATAAATCCTTAAAGGAGAATTTGCCACCTTCTTCCTCCTCATCATCGTCATCTGACTCGGTAAGGAGTTCCATCATCTTGGCGAAACCGCCCTTTTTCTTGGCTTTCTTACTTGCCGCTGCATCCATTGCAGCATCCAGAACTTCAGGGTCAACCGCAGTAATTTCATCAGAATTAAGAAGACCCATGAGTTCATCCATACCGTCAGCATCGGCTGAATCAACGCTTTCAGCAGCCTCGGTCGCCTCATCAATAGAGGAGAAAAGCATGGATTCAACATCTGCAGGACTTGAAGGTTCAGCTTCCCCTGCGGAAGAATCTGTGGCATCAGCAAATAAGCCGGGATCCAAAACCATTCCGGCGTCTTCTGCCATAGCTTCCAATTCTGCCATTCCTTCATCAACAACAGGTGCATCTGCAGAAACCGTTTCCTCTGAAGCAGGTTCTTCAGAAATCAAATCACCCAAATCAAGTTCCGGCTCAGAAGCAGGTACCGGAGGCTTTGTGTTCTCATCAGTCTCACCCTTGAAATCATCAAGGCTGACAC
>JAGACI010000084.1 GCA_017614185.1 Lachnospiraceae bacterium
GGCATGTTTCCGCCGTACTGGTTAACCATCTTAACGAATTCCTGAGGAACTGAAGATGAACCGTGAAGTACGATAGGGAATCCGGGAAGACGCTTTGAAACCTCTTCAAGAACGTCGAAACGAAGCGGAGGGGGAACAAGGATTCCGTCAGCGTTTCTTGTGCACTGTGCAGCTGTGAACTTGTATGCACCGTGTGAAGTACCGATAGCAATTGCAAGAGAGTCACAACCTGTTCTGGAAACGAACTCCTCAACTTCTTCGGGTCTTGTGTAAGACTCGTGACCTGCCTCAACTACAACTTCATCCTCGATACCTGCAAGAGTACCAAGCTCAGCCTCAACTACTACACCGTGAGCGTGTGCGTACTCTACAACCTGCTTTGTTAATGCGATGTTGTCCTCAAATGACTTTGAAGAAGCATCGATCATAACGGAAGTAAATCCTCCGTCGATACATGACTTACAGAGTTCAAATGAATCACCGTGATCCAAGTGTAATGCGATGGGGATTTCAGGGTTCTCAGCTACAGCTGCCTCTACCAACTTAACAAGGTAAGTGTGGTTAGCATATGCTCTAGCACCCTTGGATACCTGAAGGATAACAGGGCTCTTTAACTCGCCTGCTGCCTCAGTGATACCCTGTACGATTTCCATGTTGTTTACGTTGAATGCGCCGATAGCATAACCGCCATCATAAGCTTTCGCAAACATGTCTTTCGTGGTAACTAATGCCATTATATGCACCTCCTATTTATATTATGAAATTTAATTAACCCGTTATGGGAATATTATATCGCCGTCTCTAAATGAGCGCGGATATAAACATTTTTATGCGGTTGCGCCGCTAAGGAATGCTTCTAAGTCAACTACAGCTTCCTTCTCATCAGTTCCGTCGGCTGAAACTGTTAATGTCTCGCCGTTGTCGAGAACGAGGCTCATCATTCCCATGATGCTCTTTGCGTTGACTCTCTTGTCGCCAATCTCAATGTAGATCTTGGACTCGTGTTTGCTGGCTCTCTGCACAAGAAGGGCGATTGGACGTGCATCAAGACCGTTTTCAAGATTGATGGTTACAGATTTTTTTGTCATAATTTTCCTCCTCGGGCACTAGCCCCTTACCTTATCAGCAAGCTCGGACAGCTTTCTGAGCCTGTGATTTACCCCGGATTTGCCAACCGGAGTCGAGAGCAGCTCCCCTAACTCCTGCAAAGTTGCTTCCGGGTATTCTAATCGGACCTCTGCTACCTCTCTAAGCTTAAGAGGCAGATTGTTAAGTCCGTAGGTATCTCTTAAGAGATAAATGTCTTCCATCTGTCTGGATGCCGCATCCGCCGTCTTCTTGATGTTGGCGGTCTCGCAGTTAACCTGGCGGTTAACCGAGTTCCTCACTTCCTTGACAATTCTCGAATTCTCAAAGTTCATGAGAGAAACATGTGCTTCCATTACATTCAAAAGTTCAACAATCGAAGAACCTTCTTTTATATATACGACAAAATACTTCTTGCGCGTAATAATCTTTGCTGTAACGCCAAAGTCCTTAATTACATCCTGCAAGGCCAAAGCCTGCGCTTCATTATCACAAAGAAACTCCATGTGATAGCTCTTATCGGGGTCACTCACTGAACCGACTCCAAGGAAAACTCCTCGAAGGAATGCTCTTCTGCAGCATGAATTCTTAAGAAAAACCGAACTGACGGGATCCGCCAGATTGCCGAATTTCTCAAGCACCATCTCTGCTTCTTCCCCTTTAGGGACCATAGCAGATTCTATATTAAAGGTTTTTTTCCACAATGTAAAGCCTTTTCTTAAAACGCCGGGGTTGTCGGATTTAAAGCCGATAACCAATCCGCCGTCATCCGTACGGCCAAAAAATCCGGCGTAATGCATGATGCCCATGAGCTCAGCAAGGGCGCAATGTCTGGCCCCGGGCAAATGTTTTACAAGTTCTTCCTTAACATCTGTCGAAAAAGACATTGCTTCCTCCTTAAAACTCTCCGAGTCTTATTACCTCGGGCTCAAGCTCCACATTTTGATCTTCTTTCACCTTTTGGGTGACCTTATTAATAAGTTCATTTATATCAGAGGCCGTAGCGTTTCCTTTATTGATTACGAATCCGCAATGTTTTTCGGAAACCTGTGCTCCGCCCACGCTAAATCCTCTAAGGCCCGAATCCTCAATAAGTTTTCCTGCAAAATATCCTTCAGGACGCTTAAACGTCGAACCCGCGCTTGGAAATTCCAGAGGCTGCTTTGATTTACGTCTGTCCTTAAGATCATCCATTGTTGCCTTTATTTCTTCATGGCTTCCCCGGTTAAGCTTTATGACAACGCTTAATACAATGTAGCCTTTTTCTCTTACTATACTCTTCCTGTAGCCAAAGCCCATTTCACTTCCGGGGATGGTCAGGATTTCGCCTTTATCCGTAAGAACTGTTACGCTTTCTATTACATCCTTAAGTTCCCCACCGTAAGCACCGGCGTTCATTACCACACCACCGCCGATGGTTCCGGGAATACCGGCAGCAAATTCGAATCCGGAAAGATTGTTTTCAAGAGCAACCGAGCCGATTTTGGACATCAATGCTCCGGCCTTTGCGGTAATCTTCTCTCCTTCGACTTTTATCTCACCAAAAAGCTTCTTTGTCTCAAGAATAACACCTCTAAAGCCTTCATCGCTTACGAGAAGATTGCTTCCGTTTCCTATAAGGAAGCGGGGAATTCTGTTTTCGTCAAGAAACCTTATTAATGAAGCAAGTTCATTTTCTTTTTCAACAAAAATCAGGCAGTCGGAATTTCCGCCTACCTGAAATGTTGTATGTTTTTTTAGGGGTTCATCATATAAAATATGACTTTCGGGAACCAACAGA
>JAGACI010000085.1 GCA_017614185.1 Lachnospiraceae bacterium
AAGGTTGTAAGCAAGAGGTGTGCCGAAGATGAATCCGCGGCTCTCTGCTCCAACTACAACATCAAAGTCTAAATCCTTAACCAAATCCTGCATTGTATCGATGGCAAGCTTAAGTCCGTCTGCATCCTGCAAAACGCTTGTTACATCTCTAAACATAATGCCGGGTTCGGGGAAATCCGGTATTGTTCTAACGTATTCTTCTAACTTCTTAATCATGTGCTTATTCCTTTCCGGTGGGTACCAAAAAATTACATTTAATTATAGTTCTTTTACATATCAAAGTCAATGAATCTATAGGGTTTTCGAGGGTGTCAAACGCATATTTATTGACGTATTTATGACAATATTATTATAACAGTATAAATACGAGAGACAATTACTGCTTAATATGCCAAAATATGATTTTCAGCAGTACAAAAGCTACATAACGTACTGCTCAGAATGAGAAATGCTGGATTTCGGCAGTACAAAAGCTACATAACGTACTGCTCAGAATGAGAAATACAGATTTTCGGCAGTACAAAAGCCACATAACGTACTGCTCAGGATGAGGAATACTGATTTTTGGCAGTACACCACCGACAAATTGTACTGCCCTAAATAGAAAACATCTATTTTCTACAGTACAAAAGCCACATAACGCAAAAAGAGACTCGAAATCCTTCGAGTCTCTTCAATCTCTAGCAGCTCGTAGCGGAATCGAACCGCTGATTCTGCCGTGAGAGGGCAGCGTCTTAACCGCTTGACCAACGAGCCGTACTTGAGTATCTTAATATATCCGAGAGAAAAAAGCAAGCACTTTTTTCGGATTTTTTAAAAAAAGTTATACCGGCACTTTAATCTTGTCCTTTAAGCACTCAAACAGCGCGTCATAGCTGTTTCTGAACACGATGCCGTACTTGTTGATTTTCTCCTGGCTCATAAGAAGATTCCTTGAATTGTTGGCGAAGGCATTGGTATCCTCCTCAACATATCTGGGACTTACTCCAAGAGATGAAAGAAGTGTCTTTGTAAGTTCAAGTGTGCTTAATCTGTTGGGAGAACCGAAGTTGTAGATTCCGCCGGGAAGTTCGAAAGCCTTCTCCATGTTGGCAACCACTTCTCGTACATCGGTAATTCCTCTTCTGTCTCTGTCGGAAAACCTGAGCTTATCGTTATTCTTAATCTTCTCACAGATGTTTCTCGGATAATCCATTCTCGAGGTATCCTCAAAATTCTCCGGATCATACATCCATGAAAGGCGAAGCATTACGCAGTCGGGATTAACCCTCTGGCACTCCTTCTCGGCCGAACGCTTCTGCTTTCCGTACTGGTTGTAAGGAAATACCGCCTCGTCCTCATTATGGGCAATATTGCCCCTGTTGCCGCAGTATACCTGATCAGATGAGCAAAGAATAATCTTAGCGTTGTACTGGGCTGCAACGGTAGCCATATTAAGGCTTCCGACAACATTTACAACCGCACTGTCATCAGGATTCTTCTCACAGGTAACAACATCTGCAATACCTGCACAGTGAATAACCTTGTCAGGTCTTTCGGTAATAAAAAACGCAGATACACTGTCCTTATTAGTGATATCAAGCTCACTGTGCGAAGGTGTAAGTACCTCGTATTTATCTTTATAAAATTCCTTGAGTTTACCGCCGAGGAATCCGCTTCCTCCGGTAATAAGCAATTTTTCCATTGATTTGTTCACCCTATACAAACATATCAAATAAACTTATCTGATTTGAATCAGGAATGTCTCCTAAGAGTCCAAGCTCAGCCATCTTGTCGATAGCGGTTTTGGGGACCTTGGTACGGTCTCTGAAATCGTCCTTACTGAGGAACGGTCCGTCCTTGGCTGCCTCCATTACCGCATCCGCGGCTTTTTCTCCCAGCCCATCTATACTATTAAGAGAAGGCATAATCTTTCCGTCAATTACCTGGAAATTTCTGGAATGCGCTCTGAAAATGTCAATCGGCATGAATTCAAAGCCTCTTGCATACATCTCCTGAACAATCTTCATATCCTTAAGGGAGTCTTCCTCTGCCTTCGTGATTTCATCTCCCTTACCCTTAAGTTCCCTGATAACCGCCTCAAGATGAGGTCTTCCAAGGCACATTTTCTCATATGAAAAGGCTTTGGCTCTTATTGAGAAAAATGCAGCGTAGTAAGCTAAAGGATAGTTAATCTTACAGTATGCTATTCTCCATGCCATCATAACATATGCTGCGGCATGAGCCTTAGGGAACATGTATTTAATCTGCTTACATGACCAGATATACCAGTCGGGAACGTTGGCCGCCTTCATGGCTTCTTCCATCTCAGGCTTAAGGCCCTTTCCTTTTCTTACGCTCTCCATTGTCGTAAACGAGAGGCTCGGATCCATTCCCATACGAATAAGATAAAGCATGATGTCATCACGGCAGCATATACATGTTGAAATATCCGCAGTACCCTCAAGAATCAAGGTCTGGGCATTGTTAAGCCATACATCGGTTCCGTGACCGAGACCTGAAATTCTGATAAGGTCTGAAAAGCACTTTGGCTTCGTATCAAGAAGCATCTGGATAACGAACTCTGTACCAAACTCAGGAATTCCAAGGGAACCCACGGGACAGCCGTCTATATCCGCCGGAGTAATACCCAAAGCTTCCGTATTCTGGAACAGACTCATTACCTGCTTGTCATCAAGAGGAATCTTTGTGGGGTCGATTCCGGTAAGGTCCTGAAGCATCCTAATCATGGTAGGATCATCATGACCGAGAATATCAAGTTTTAAAAGGTTATGGTCAATGGAGTGATAGTCAAAGTGAGTTGTTATGATATCGGTCTCCGTATCGTTTGCAGGGTGCTGCACAGGGGTAAAGGAGTTAATGTCCTGTCCCATCGGAAGAACTACTATACCGCCGGGGTGCTGACCGGTACTTCTTCTTACACCGGTACATCCAAGAACGAGACGGTTAATCTCACAGTGTCTCTTCGGCTCTCCTCTTTCCTCGAAATAGTTTTTGACATAACCGTAGGCGGTCTTATC
>JAGACI010000013.1 GCA_017614185.1 Lachnospiraceae bacterium
GTGAGGATTTGAAAAGCGTCTTTAAAAATAAAATCCCCGAATGAATTGAAGTCCACATCATTTGTAAAGCCCGCTATTACCACGAATGGTCCTTTGCCGTACTTTTTCACTGTCTCTGTGAGGTTCTCGGCGCTCTCTCTGTCAAATACAGGCCCCACAAACATAAGGGGTTTGCCGGATGCTTTACGAACGCTAAAGTAATCTCCTGCAAACCTTACCGCCTTCTTTATAACGGGGTCTCCAATCGGGAAATCCTTAAGCATTCTGATGGCGGTTGCAAGATAATACGGTTCATGCACTCCGATAAGAGGGAGCTCTATATTCTTATACTCCTTATAGTTAAACCTTATTCCCCTGATTCCTGCCTTAAGGATTCTTACATCCGGATTGTCAGTATCCGGTATCTCATCTGAAGGAATAAGCATATAGTCGCATTCCTTCGACTCAAAATATGCCTTAACAGAGTCTAAATCTACTCTGCCAAATTCTTCATAGACTTTCTTTGGCATAGGCTTAAGGTTAACAAGGGCCTTATATCTTTCATCATCCCCAAAATAGGGCATGTATAATCCGGTTTTATATCCAAGAGCCGTAAGTAACGCCGATACGTATACGGCACTTCTCCCAACACAAACAGGTAATTTCTGCATTGTCTCACCACTTTTAAAATAGAATAAAAGGGGTTGCAAGCAACCCCTTAATCATTAGTTTATTTGATCGATAAATCCGTCTCCGTCAAGGTCGCCGGCTACGCCTGCTCCGATGTCAACCATGTTGATGGTTCTTCTCTTGATTCTTGCAACCTCTGACTGCTTAAGGATGTAATCCTTAACTTCCTTGGAATTCTTGATATTCTGGATAAGAAGCTGAGGATTGGTGGTATCACCTGTAAAGCAGACAACCGTTCCAAGTCCTGCCATTCTCTGGAGCAAAGAACGCTCAAGCTTAACGTCCTGTACCTTGTACATGTAGCAGTCATCCTCAGTAGTCTTAAAGAATCCTGCATCGATGGTAATGACATCTTCCTTGATATAGTAAACAGTAAATGTGAAAGGAAGGCCAAAAAGAAGCCAACGTTTCCTAAGTTTGTATACTACTTCATTGTTATTCTCTTCCATTAATCTGTCTTCCTTTCAAAAATAATTATTTAAAGATAAGCAAATCTTCAACACTCTTACGCTTGGGAGCCTCAGGTGACTCTGCGGGATATCCCACAGGGATAAGAGCGATAAGCTCTCTGTCATCGGGAATCTCCAGTAACTTGACGATTGAATCCTCGTCAAAAATACCCATGATTACGGTTCCAAGACCCTTCTCATATGCTGCAAGGCAAAATGCTTCAGCGGCACATCCTGCATCGTACATCTGCCATGTTGCGCCTCGTCTGTTTGTGGGTGAACCGTCTCTTTCAAGTCCGCTTCTTCCCTTGATGCCTGTCATGGCAATCACATAAGGAGCCTGGTCTATAATAGCTCCGTTTCCGGGAAATGCGGTACAGCATTCGGTGGCAATCTTTTTCTTGGTGTCACCTGAACATGCGATATATCTGATGGTCTGGGAATGCTTCCAGCTTGGTGCATAGGACGCAGTCTCAACAATCTCCTCGATTACAGCCTTGTCAACAGGCTTGTCGGAGTACTTTCTGATACTTCTTCTGCCTTTAATACATTCACGTGCTTCCATCGTAACCCTCCTTTAGATGCATAGTGTTATGCCAATATTTTAGCATAATTACACACCCCAGGCTACAACTTTATACAAGGCTTAAGACTTCTTCCTTGGGAGCTTTGGCAGGTTTAACATCCAAAGCATAAAGAACGGGGCCGACCTGCTTATAGTCTTCCCAGTATTCCTTATGAACCTCAGCTTTAACTCTAACCCAGTCTCTGCTGTTAAGCGTATTTGACTTATCATACTTGCATGCAAAACCAAGGAATGCAATATCCTCGGCACAGCATGTCATAACCTGTCTTCCGGGTACAAAGAAACCTTCCGGTGCGCCCTGGGGTTTTAAAACCTGTGCGGTAAAAATAAGCTTCTTTCCAACATATCTGTCAAGGTGATCCAAGGAATCAAGGTACCAGATTCCATATGTTTCATCATCAAGCTCTATCTCATCGCTGTTTAAATCATAGGGCAAATCATCCTCAAAGATGGTGTTAACCTCGCCCTGTGAATCCTCAAAGATGATCTCTGCCTTGGGATTAACAGCCTTGATGTTTCTCCTGTATACCGCAAGTTCCTCATCAAGTCCGTCGCAGCGGTTAAAGATAATCATCTCAGAGTTTCTGACATGCTCGGAAACAAGAGAACGCATATTGGTGAAATATGTAGGGAATGTAGCGGCATTTATTGTCGTAATCTGCTGCTCAAGATTCCAGAAGAAAGGAAGCTTAATATTCTTCGGATTCCACATTCCGTTAAACTCGATGATAATTCTCTCGGGTTTATGCTTTTTCTCAAGTTCGGTCAAATGCTCGGGATTAAAATCCTCTTCATTTTCAATTATTTCAATCTCGGACTTTGAATTCTTAAGTACGTTTTCATCGTACTCAACCTCGCCCTCCTCACAAAGGAAAATCAAGGTTTTGCCTTTGATCTGAAAGTAAGGCTGCTGAAGAGTGTAGTTGATAAACTCACTCTTTCCGCTCTCCAAAAATCCGTTAATCATATAAACCGGTTTCATTTTTTACCTCTTATTACTTTGAAAAAAGTTCCTCAAGTCTGTCCTCATCAAGCTTTGAGCCGATTACGCAGAACTTGCCTGTAACCTGAGGCTCGCCTGTTCTTACGTTGCTCTCTTCGGGAACGTAGTCAAAGTAAATCCACTCTCCGCTCTCTGTAGGAACCATGCCCTTTGCACGAAGAACTATGCCGTAAACGCTTCTGTCAAGTTCCTTGAGGATGTTCTCAACCTGCTCCTTTGTGTACTTCTTGGGAGTCTCAAGGCCCCAGCTTGTGAATACCTCATCGGCATCATGGCCGTGGTGATGATGGTGGTGATGCTCGTGGTCATGGTCATGATGGTGACAGCAGCACTCCTCGTCATCATCGTCATCGTCGTGATGGTGATGGTGGTGATGCTCATGCTCGTCCTCATCATCGTCGTCATCGTGGTGATGGTGGTGACAGCAGCACTCTTCATCATCGTCGTCATCGTCATCGTGGTGATGATGATGCTCTTCTACCTCATGTAAGAGGTCTTCTTCCATCTGGTTTCTCTTCTCGATGGTTTCAAGGATATCGTCACCCTTTAAGTCATCCCAGGGAGTAGTAATTATGGTTGCATGGTCGTTGTGCTCCTTAATCATTGCTACAACTTCCATGAGTTTCTCTTCTGTCATATCCTGGCTTCTTGAGAGGATAATTGTGCCTGCACTCTCAATCTGGTTAACGAAGAACTCGCCGAAGTTCTTGATGTACATCTTGCACTTCTTGGCATCAACAACAGCTACAGCGGAGTTAAGCTGTACGTCCTTGCCTGAATCAACCTTCTGAACAGCCTTTATAACATCGGAAAGCTTGCCGACACCTGAAGGCTCAATGAGAATTCTCTCGGGTGCATATGTATCAAGCACTTCCTTTAATGAAGCGCCGAAGTCACCGACAAGTGAGCAGCAGATACATCCGGAGTTCATCTCCTTAATCTGTATTCCTGCCTCCTGTAAGAATCCGCCGTCCACGCCGATTTCACCGAATTCGTTCTCTATAAGAACTACCTTGGTTCCTGCAAGGGACTCTTTTAAAAGTTTCTTTATCAGAGTAGTTTTACCTGCTCCGAGGAATCCTGAAAATATATCTATCTTTGTCATCTTTTTCTCCTTCTTTCTTACTTATTCTTATTTCCTTTATATGTAAAATGATTTGTTTCCTCTAATAGTTGTAAGCAGGACTGTAAGCCGGGTTATGTCGAGAACGATCATCTATCTAGGACTGCTGTTACCAGCAGCCTCAAGCGACTTACCTGGGAACGGGCAGGGCACCCATAGTTCCCTGTTTGTCTTGCTTCGGATGGGGTTTACACAGCCACTTCTGTTACCAGAAGTGCGGTGGTCTCTTACACCGCCATTCCACCCTTACCGGCCTAAGCCGGCGGTTTATTTTCTGTTGCACTGGCCTGGGAGTCACCTCCACCGGACGTTATCCGGCATCCTGCCCTGTGAAGCCCGGACTTTCCTCACCCCCGCATGCGGGGCCGCGATCGTTTATCCTACTTACAACACAGAGATTTTAGCACTTAAGCAGTCAATTTGCAACCGTGTTCATTTTTGTTTTTCCCTTTGCAAAATAGGGGCAAAGACATTATACTGATAAGGATGTATTAAGCATTGAAAGGAAACAATAAATGGGTAAAAAAATCGCAAGAATCTTAATAATACTTGCCATATTGACCATCGGAGGAATCAGCATCTTTTTACTCCTCAACATGGACAATCTTGACAATATAGAAAAGAAGTTTGGAATCGGCGGTGAGAAAGAGCCTAGCGCCGAGGAAGTAGTTGCTATCGAAACCATCGCATCGGTACAGAAGAATGACAACATTCCCACTCCTACTCCCACACCTCCGCCGTTTGAAGAGTACGACATCAGACTCATGGCAGTCGGTGATGACCTCTTACACATGGGTGTAATCAACTCAGGTGTGCAGGAAGGCGGCGGATATAACTTCGATCACCTCTATACAGGTATCGCGGATGCACTTGATATGTGCGATATCAAAATCATCAACCAGGAGACAATCTTTGGCGGTAACGAGAAGGGTGCCTCAGGATACCCGAGCTTCAACTCTCCCACCGAGGTCGGTGATGCTCTTGTAAAAGCAGGATTTAACGTAGTCCTTGCGGCTACTAACCACGTGGCTGATATGGGTGTTGACGGAATGGTTAACGCATACAACTACTGGCAGACCAAACCCGAAGCTTTGCTTTGCGGACTCTATGACGGCTCTGTTCCCACAGAACCCAGAATCCCCATCATCGAGGTTGAAGGATTTAAATTTGCCATTCTTAACTACACATACAGCTGTAACATGGCATCACTCCCCAACGGATTTGAGAACTACTTCGGAACTCTTTGTCCATGGGATGGCTCAAGAATGCTCGACTTTAACAACCTTCGTCAGGAAGTTCTCGATGATATCTCCCTTGCAAAGACAATGGCCGATATTGTAATCGTATGCCCTCACTGGGGAATCGAGTATACAACCACTCCCACAGATGTCGAGAAACAGATGGCAATGGCAATGACAGAGGCAGGTGCAGACCTTATCATCGGTACTCACCCCCATGTTCCACAGCCCGTTGAA
>JAGACI010000086.1 GCA_017614185.1 Lachnospiraceae bacterium
TCTAACGTTCATGCTGACATTCTTAACAACCTGTCTTTCTGCATAAACAGGGTGATAAACTGTCCAGTTATCAACTTCCATGTTAATGTCGCCGATTTCAACTCCGCTTCTCTTCGGGAAACGGTCTGTAAATTCACGGCCAACCATGCCTTTGATAATTCTGGGCTCGCTGATTTCTTCTGTATGGCAATCCAAAGTTTCAACTGTTGAACCGTCTCTGACAACCGTAATCTTATCAGCAACGTAAACAACCTCGTTTAACTTGTGGCTGATGATGATCATGGTCATTCCCTGCTTCTTAAACTCGAGCATCAAATCAAGAAGAGCTCTTGAATCTGTCTCGTTTAAGGATGATGTAGGCTCATCAAGGATAAGCAGTTTGGCGTGCTTTGCCAAAGCTTTTGCAATCTCAACAAGCTGCTGCTTACCTGTACCTATATCTTTTATCAATACACGCGAAGATTCTGACAAGCCTACCATCTTTAAGTACTTGTCAGCCTCACCGTATGTTTCATTCCAATTAATAGCGTTTTTCTTTCCTCGTTCATTACCGAGGAACATGTTCTCACCGATAGACATCTGAGGTACAAGAGCCAATTCCTGGTGAATGATAACAATTCCCTTTTTCTCTGAATCGGTTATCTTGTGGAACTTACAAACCTCACCGTCGTAAACAATATCTCCTTCATAACTCCCGTAGGGATAAATGCCGCTAAGTACGTTCATAAGTGTAGACTTACCGGCTCCGTTCTCACCTACCAGTGCATGAATCTCGCCTTCTTCAACCTTAAGGTTTACGTTGTCGAGAGCTTTAACACCGGGGAAGGTCTTGGTTATGTTTTTCATTTCAAGGAGTACTTTTCCCAAGGATTATCCCTCCATTCTCTGCTTCATTCATAAACAGGCGGGTTTTACCCCGCCTGCATTATGAGATATTAACTGTATCTTTGTGATTCTTACTTTAACTGATCCTCTGTGTAGTAACCTGAATCAATAAGGATCTCTTTGTAGTTATCAGCATTAGCGAATACGGGCTCGCAAAGGAATGAAGGAACTGTCTTAACGCCGTTGTTGTATGTGGACTCGTCGTTAACGTCAACCTTCTCACCCTTAAGGATCTGGCCAACCATCTTAACTACCTGAGAAGCAAGAGTACGTGTATCTTTGAATACTGACATTGACTGCTTACCAGCGATCATGTTCTTTGTATTCTCAATATCACAGTCCTGACCTGTGATGATGGGATACTTGCCGTTGTAGTTAGCTGCAAGAGCATTGGTAACACCAAGTGCTGTTGAGTCGTTTGAGCAAAGCCATACATCAAGTTCTGTACCATCTGCATAGTAAGAAGAAAGGATGTTCTCAGCTCTGGACTGAGCTACGTCTGAACCCCATGTAGGAGTTGCAACTTCATCAAATGTCTTCTGACCTGATACAACATTGAGCTTGCCTGATTCGATGTACTTCTTAAGAACGTCATATGCGCCGTTGAAGAAGAAACCTGCGTTGTTGTCACCGGGGTCACCTGCTGTGAACTCGATGTTGAAAGGACCTGCAGCGTTCTCAAGATCAAGCTGATCAACAACGTACTGACCCTGAACTGTACCAACCTTATAGTTATCAAATGTAGCGTAGTAAGAAACTGCATCTGAGTTCATGATAAGACGGTCATAAGCGATAACAGGAATGTTTGCCTTAGCTGCCATGTCAAGAGCCTCACCAAGTGATGAACCCTCGATAGCTGCGATAACGAGTACTGAACATCCGTTAGAAATCATGTTCTCAATCTGAGAAACCTGTGTCTGAACATCGTTTGATGCATACTGAAGGTCAACTTCGTAACCAGCTGCCTTAAGTTCTTTCTCCATGTTGGCACCATCCTGGTTCCATCTCTGAAGATCTCTGGTAGGCATTGAAACGCCAACCTTCTTTCCGCCTGCGCCGCCTGCGCCACAGCCTACAAGAAGAACTGCAACCATAGCAACACTGAGTAATAAACTAACCAGTTTTTTCATTGTGTACTATCCTCCCTAAATGTTAGTTTTAATTTGGGCTCTTTAAGCCCCCTACATTTGTGATAATACCATGTCTTTAATAGTAGTTGTTTGTTACTTTCTTCAAATTCTTGTTTTTATGTGCACGTGCACAAAAAATGGGATAGCACTTTTTTGCTGTCCCATCACAAGTTTATGCTATTTTACGTTTAAATATACTTCTTCCTTCATATGGAAGCCACTGCTTATGATTACCTCATCCATGTTTTCCTTTGTAACCTTAATGGGCTCAAGCTTCACATAAGGAATCTCTTCTTCCCCATTTGAAATGGTTCCGACATCTTCGCCGATGAGTTCTTCGTTCTTTGCAAGAGCAAGAGCACACTCGGCTGCTCTTCTTGCAAGCTTCTCAACCGGTTTATAAACAGTCATTATCTGTGTGCCTTCAACGATTCGCTGGCAGGCCTCAAGGTCTGCATCCTGACCGGTAACCATAATCTTTTTGGCAAGACGCTGAACCGAAAGAGCACTTACGACTTCACTTGCGAGGTTGTCGTTTCCGCACATGATTGCGTCACACTCTTCAACAAGGTCCATGTTGTCGTAGATATATTCACTTGCAAGTTCTGCTCTCCATCCGTCACAGTGAGTGGTTCCGATTATGTTTACGTGGTTATAATCCATAACCTCTTTAAAAGCATTCTCAACAAGTGCTACGTTGTTATCCGCAGGCGAACCTCCGACAATCAGAACATTTCCTCCGGCAACTCCGTTATCTACAAGCGCCTGACCCATAAGTGTTCCTACCATCTCATTATCAAACGAGATATAAAGGTCGATATCCGCATTGTTTATAAGTCTGTCGTAGGCAATAACCTTGATTCCCGCATCCTTTGCATCCTTAACGGAATCCGAAAGAGAATCCGAATCGATACAGACGATTACGATTACATCCATTCCCTTCTTAATGAAGTAATCAATCTGACGCTTCTGCTCCTCGATATCACCGTTAGCATTCTGGATATTTACTTCAGCGCCCATCTCCTTGGCCGCCTGTACGAAAATATCTCTGTCTCTCTGCCATCTTTCGATAACGAACGAGTCAAAGCACATGCCTATTTGGATTTTGTTTTCTTCTTTGCTGTTTCCTTCATTGTTCTTCTGCACTTCCCCGCTTGAACACGCCATAAGAGGAAGAAGCAGGAAAGCAAGAAACAGCGCAGTGATTTTCTTAAATTTTAACCCACACATTTTTCTTTATACTCCGTCGGTGTCAGTCCCACATTCTTTTTGAACGTACGGCTGAAGTAATTGGGATCCGGATAGCCGCAGATTGAGCAAAGCTCTTTCATAGACATATCAGAATTCAACAACAGTTCTTTTGCTTTTTCTATTCTTATATTGGTAAGATACTCGATAAAGTTCTCTCCCGTTGACTCCTTAAAAAGCTTACTGAAGTAGTAGGGTGAGATGTTAACGCTCCTTGAGACATCATCAAGCGAAATATCTTTGGAGAAGTTCTTCTCTATATACTCTTTTGCAGCCTCGATAGTGTCTGTTGAGCGCTCCTGACGCTTGCTTCCTATGTTCTGGCAGGAAGTTTTGACCTTATTTAAGAACCACTCTCTTAATTCGCCTATTGTGTTAAGCGACATAATCTCCGGAAGATATGTGTCTCTTGATCCGAATTTATAGGTCATACCGCCGTTCTGGTAGGCAAGTCTTTCTGCCCAGAGAGCAAACTCCAAAACCTTAAGTCTTATCGCCATTATATTGTTGCCGTCATACTCATCCATCCACTGTAAGAAGCTTTCTGCGTGAAGGGTCGCTTCATTAAAATCGCCTCTCTCAACACTGTCGAAAAGATTCTTCTCAAGTTCGACGGGATAATCCTTCTCGTAATCGCACCCTATCGGCAAATCGTCAACGTGTGCAATCTGACCTGTCGTCGCAATAAGAGCACTTAACGATTCCTGATATGAAGCCCCGAGTTTCTTTAAAGGTTTTACACCGCCGATTCCAAGACGGAAGGAGATATCCACCTTTTTCCTTAAATATCTTATAAACTCACGGCCTTCATTGATAAGCTCGATTCTTTCGTTATAATCCATCTCCGGCTTTTCGTAAGGCACTAAAACCGCAATCTTATTGGCCATAACTGAGCCTACCTTACAGGGGAAAAACTCCTTAAGGCTCTCTCTTACCTCAGTGTAATGATTCGACATCTTGACACTGCTTCCGACAGCGTTTGTCATGTGGTTACCTTCCTGCCTGTCACCGCAGACAACGCTCATCATGTAACCATAGTTCTCCTCAACGCCAAGGATAGTCTTATAGTTGTCGATATCCTCGTCGAAATGCTCCTGGAAAAGGATGTTATAAATAAGTCCGTTCTCGATAATGGGCTCGACAGTCTCAAGCTTCTCTTTAATAAGAAGATTGTCACTTCTCTTTTTTCTGTCGCCGTCAATTATCTCCATGGCCTTCTTGATTGCCTGAACGACCTTGGTTCTCTCCATGGGCTTATTGATATATTCAAGTACACCGAGAGCGATTGCTTCCTTTGCGTAGTCAAACTTGTCATATGCGCTCATTACGATAAAGACTGTTCCCGAAGAGAAAGCCTTTATCTCCTTCATAGCGTCTATGCCGTTGATACCGGGCATCTGAATGTCCATGATGGCAATATCAGGTCTGAAACGCTCTGCAAGCTCGATAACACTTCGCCCTGTCTTGGCGAATTCGACCTCACACTCGTCTCCGAACTCCTTCTCGATTATGAACTTCATTGAATCGATAACGATACCCTCGTCATCTGCCAGCATTATTCTGTACATTTCTGCCTCTTTCTATCGATCTTCGGATGTGTAGGGAATATTGATTACAACCTCGCATCCGAGGTCTTCTCCCTCACTGTAAATGTCCATGACATCTTCTCTCTCATCAAAGAGTTTAAGTCTTGCAATAACGTTATCCATTCCGATACCGTTTGAATCGCCCCGCTGCTCCTCGTACTTCCATTTACCGCCAAGCACCTTCTCGATATCTTCAGGACTCATTCCCTTTCCGTTATCTCTAACGGAAATATATACCCTGTCGCCATCCCTGTAAACCTTGAGGAAGATATGACCTTTGCCACCCATTCCCCTGATTCCGTGATTGACGGCGTTCTCTACTATGGGCTGGAGAATCATGCTTGGCATCTTGATTCCCATAAGTCTTTCATCTATCTGTCTTTCGTAATTGATTTCACCGGAGAATCGTACATTGAGGATTCTTATATAGTTATCAACAATGTCAACCTCATCCGCAATGTCGACAAGCTCATTTTGCTTCTTAACATTGTAGCGGAAAAAGTCGGCAACAGTCTGGACATATTCGTATGTTCTGTCAGCACCTTCCATCATCGCAAGCTGGGCGCCTGCGTTAAGTGTATTAAAAAGGAAATGCGGGTTAATCTGAGCCTGTAAATATTTAAGCTGCGCATCCTTAAGGTGGGTCTCCATCATGAGCTCTTTTTCCTGCATGGCGCGTTCTTTTTCCATGCTCTCTCTGGTTCGCTCGATGTACTCTCTGATGCTGACCATCATCTTATCGAATGCCACAGTCAGTCTTCCTACCTCATCGTTACTGGTACTCCTTGGAAGCGTTGCATCAAGGTTTCCGTCCGCAACCTCATCCGCACTTTCCGCCAGTGATTCAAGGGGATGGATAAGTGTACCGGTAATCTTTACGATAACAAAAGCACTTCCCACAAGTACAAGGAACATGACCGTCATCGCAAAGGCCTCGAAAGTTCTGAAACTCTCTGCAAGTGTTGTATATTTTTCGGAGTTGCTTACGAA
>JAGACI010000087.1 GCA_017614185.1 Lachnospiraceae bacterium
AATCATCCTGGCAATAGCGTTTAACGAAGTCAAAAATAAACATTTTAAGAAGGTTACTCAGACAATCTCTTATCTGCCTTACTTCATATCTGTAGTGGTTGTGGCATCAATGCTTATTCAGTTCCTTTCTACAGAAGGTGTTGTAAACGGTGTTCTACAGGCTTTGGGAAGAGAGCCGATCTTCTTCTTGCAGGAGCCGAAATATTTCAGATTCATATATCTGGCGAGCGACATCTGGCAGGGTGTAGGCTTTGCGGCGATTATCTACCTTGCGGCTTTATCAGGAATTCCACAGGAACAATACGAGGCTGCTACGGTTGATGGCGCGAATAAGTTTCAAAAGATGCTGTATATCACAATTCCATGCCTGATTCCCACCATTGTAATGATGTTCATTATAAGACTCGGAAGCGTTATAGCAGTCGGACATGAAAAGATAATTCTTCTTTATAACCCTCTTACATATGAAACGGCGGATGTATTTAACTCCTATGTTTACAGGGTTGGTCTTCAGGATATGAAGTACAGTTACGCACAGGCAGTTTCACTTTTCCAGAATGTGGTTGGATTTGTAATGGTATTTGCGGCAAACAAGATCACAAGAAAACTTGACGGAACGACTTTGTGGTAAGGAGGAGGGGACGATGAAACCAAAGTTTAGTATTGGCGAGAAGCTATACGTCTTCTTTTGCTATTTCTTTATCATTGCACTTTGCGTGACTATTCTTTATCCGTTTATCTATATGATTTCCGCTTCACTCAGTTCAACAACAGCGGTTATGAGAAACAAAGTTGTGTTGTGGCCGGTTGAGTTTACGGCGGAAGCATACAGGGTGGTTGTTCAGTATAAGGGTATCTGGACTGCATATGGAAACACACTGTTTTACACGATAGTCGGAACCTTTATAAACCTTGCTTTTACAATCCTTGCGGCATATCCCCTTTCAAAGAAAAGATGGGGAGCAAGAAAAGTGATGTCATTCATCCTTGTTTTTACCATGTGGTTTGGAGGCGGTCAGATTCCATTTTATCTGACCATGAAAAACTTAGGCCTTCTTGACACAAGACTTGCAATCCTTATTTACGGTGCAGTCAGTGCCTATTACGTAATCATATTCAGAACGCATTTTGAGAGCCTGCCTGATTCTCTTGAGGAGTCGGCAAGAATCGAAGGAGCAAATGACATTGTTATCTTAACAAGAATTATGATTCCTCTTTCAAAGCCTATAATGGCAGCCATTGCACTTTATTATGCAATCGGAAGGTGGAATTCATACTTCTGGGAGATGATGCTTCTTCAGGATGAAAGCAAACTCCCGGTACAGGTTATCTTACAGAGAATTGTAATAAACAGCCAGTTAAGCGAAGATGTTGCTTCTGCCTTGACGGCGGGACAACAGTCATTCCCTATGACAATTAAATTTGCAGCTATCGTTATCACTGCGTTGCCTATCATCTGTATTTATCCTTTCTTACAAAAATACTTTGTAAGCGGAGCGTTGGTAGGAAGCGTTAAGGAATAAAAAACATTTTTCAATACAAAGGAGGAAGGAAATGTTTAAGAAAAAGTTAGTATCACTTGCACTTGCCGTAACTATGGTCGCTTCTTTATGCGCCTGTGGTGGCAACACTGTATCGGTATCAACCGATGCAGCTGATGAGACAGCAGCAGTTGAAACAAATGATGGGGCAGAAGAGGTTGCAGAGGTTAAAGAACCTGATCTTTCAGAGAACGTTGAGTTCTCAATCTTTATCCCCAGCCGTAAGGCAGATGCCATTTATGATGAGAATACATTGACTCTCAAAGCACTTGGCGAAAAGATGAATGTTACTTTTGATATCGATACCGTAATCAACAGCGAATCAAAAGCAAAACTTGCAAGCATCATCTCTTCGGGAGATATCCCTGATATCTGTGCAGGCAACATGAGCCTCTTAAAGCAGTTTGGAAGAGACGGCGCATTCGTAGCTTTGGATGAGCTTATTGATGACAAGTATCCCAACTTAAAGAAGTATGTAATAGATGATCCCGAGGTTATGGCTCAGAGCGTATCATCAGACGGCCACCTTTATGTTATCCCCATGCTTACCGCTATGAGAACAGCTATGGGATACATGATTCGTCAGGACTGGCTTGATGAACTTGGACTTGAGAGACCTGAGACAATTGATGACTGGTACAACGTTCTTACCGAGTTTAAGAAAGCTAAAGGCGTTAACCCCTTATTCTTAGACAGAGCATGGGAGTTATACTATAACAACTTCTCAGACGCATGGGGCATCGAGCTTAACCCCAATAACAGCTTCTGGACAGTAAAGGATGGCAAGGAAGTGTTTGCACCCATGACAGAAGAGGCAAAGGCTTACTTAACAGAAATGCAGAAGTGGTATAAAGAAGGACTTATCGATCCCGAATTTATTACACGTGAGGATACATGTAACTACCATGTTCTTAATGACCTCGCAGGTGCAGGCTGCTACTGGACAGGTTACCTTGCAGGATTCAATGAGAATGACGAAGTTAAGGCAAACGATCCCAATACAAACTGGCAGGTTATTAATCCCCCTGTTCTTAAAAAGGGTGATGCTCCCAAGACTTTCTCACAGCAGGCTAAGACTGTAGGTCATTCATGGGCTATTTCTGCAGACTGTGAGAACATTGAAAGAGCACTTCAGATGTTTGAGTATGTTTACTCTGATGAAGGCTCAATGCTTTTCAACTTCGGTGAAGAGGGATACAGCTACGAGTACAAGGACGGCGTTCCCACATACACACAGATGGTTTATGATTTCGGTTCAACTGCTTGGGTTCAGTCAAACGGCTTACAGGCATTAATCGGAATGAGACAGCTTCCCGAGTATGAGAAGGCTCAGTGTGCAAGCGAAGATGCATGCAGACAGCTTTTCTACTATGACGAAAATGATCTGTTCTATCCTTTGAATCCTACACTTACTCTTGATGAGGATGAGCAGGACGAGTACGACGCCATCATGGGTGCTATCTCTACATACGCCGAAGAAGAAATGCTTAAGTTCTTCACAGGTGCAAAGAGCATGGATGAATATGATGCGTTTGTTGAGACCCTTAAGTCAATGGGTATCGAGAGAGCAACAGAACTTGAGAACGAAGCATATGAAAAATATGCAGCAAACTTCAAATAAAGTCTATGTCAAAGATTAAGATAAGAACCATATCTTCATTGGAAAAGTGTCTTGCGGACGGTTTGATTGAAAATACGAAAGAGATTAAGAAACTTTCATTGTTAAAGAATGAAACGGCCTCTTTCCAGATTGCATATCAAATGGATGACGGATGGAATAAGAAACTTGATTATTTCATTCGTGTTAAAGGTCCTGCAAAAGACTATGTGAAGATATTCAGGGTAATGGAGATGCCGGCGGCGACTCCAATCCTTGACGAAGAACATGATAAAGACGTTTTAGGCAGCAAGTCGGGGTTATTCCCTGACTTGCTACTGCCGGCTAAAGAGGATGAAGAATACTTTCTTACCAATCACAGGCTTTTGACCTTGTGGATTGATGTCGAACCGGATGAGAAGATAAGTGGGAAGTCTGAATTGGAAGTCGATTTCCTTGATGAAGAAGGAAGTGTACTGGGGAGTACAGATATAGAAATAGACATCATTGACGAATTGCTTCCAAGGCAGGAAATCATTCATACAGAGTGGTTTTACTGCGATACGCTTATGAGCTATTATCACACGTCTGCTTTCGATGAAAGACACTGGGAGATAATCGAAAGATTCATGAAGAAGGCCGTGGCAAACGGAATCAACATGATTCTTACGCCTGTATTTACCTATGCACTTGATACCAAAGTGGGAGCGGAACGTCCCACAACACAGCTTGTAAAGGTTAATGTGAACGGTGACTCGGAGTATGAGTTCGACTTTGAGTTATTCGACAGATTTATAAACCTTGCAAAAAATTGCGGGTATGAATACTTCGAGATGGGGCATCTTTTTACCCAATGGGGAGCGAAGGCGACACCAAAGATAATTGCACAAACTTGCGATGGCCCAAAGAGAATCTTTGGCTGGGATGTTGCATCAACGGATGAAAGATATAAAGATTTCCTGATGCAGTTTATGCCAAAGCTTGTGGAAGAGCTTAAGAGGTTAAAGGTGTTTGATAAGACCTTCTATCATATCTCCGACGAACCAAGAGAGAGCAGCTTGGAAAACTATAAGACGGGCTATGATTTAATCAAACAATTCGTGCCTGAAGATAAAATCATAGATGCCATGTCAAATTTTAGTTTCTATGAGAAGAAGGTTTTGAACAAACCGGTACCTTCAACAGAGGCTCTAAAGAGGTTTATCGATGCCGGCGTAAGTGACTTATGGACTTATTATTGCTGTGATGCAAGGATAAAGCTTTCAAACAGATACTTTGCAATGCCTTCATACAGAACGAGGGTACTTGGAATTCAGCTTTATTTATACGACATAGCAGGTTTCCTGCATTGGGGTTATAACTTTTATTTCAGCCAGTTTTCACTAAGACCGATTAACCCCTTTGTGCAGACAGACTGTGACGGCTTTGCGGAATCAGGAGATGCATTTCTTGTTTATCCGGGACCTGACGGAGAGCCTTTGGACTCGGTAAGACTAAAACTGTTAAGGGATGCATTTCAGGACATAAGAGCGCTTAAGTTACTTGAAGAGAAAAAGGGAAAGACTTTTGTACATGATTTGATAAAAGAGGAGCTCGGAGAGATTACTTTTACCGAGTACCCGCGATTTATCAAATGCTATATCACATTCAGAGAGAAAGTAAACAGTTTAATTGGGGATTAATATATGAAAATAAAAAAAGTATTGGGTTTGTTGACGGCATTTGTCCTTCTGCTTACGACAGTCGGATGCAGCGTGCCACAGGTTATTATTGATGTCCCGGGAACTGAAAACGGGGAGAACGGAAATAATAACGAAAACGGAGAAAACGGAGGAAATGAGAATCCGGGAGAAAATCCGGAGAATCCTGAAGAGGGAAATGAGGCATATGAGCCGGCAATCTATGATGAATTTGATGACGGGAAACTTAATTCCGACACCTGGCTTGTAGCATGCAGAAACTGGGGCGGATATACAGATGCCGAGAGAACACAGTTATATAACAACGGCGTAGTGCCTGAGAATGTCCATGTTGAAAACGGAGTTCTTGTTCTTAGCGCTCATGGCAACAACTATGAAGGTGACATTTCCGGTGTCAACAACAGAGGTGAAAGAACCGGGGACGGAAAACGATGCGGTGCATGTATAGTTACAAGGGATTATTTTGCCTCGGGAGAATATGAAGTTAAAGCAAAAGTAATGCCAAATCTTGGTGCGTGCTCAGCCATCTGGACTTTTGAGTATGAGGAACATTATCCGGGCGAAGAAGGATATACGGGTAACGGTGATTACAGCGTAGTTAATCATGAAATAGATATTGAGATGCCCGGCAAATCACCCGATACAGGTGAGATATCCTATAACTATTCATTGTGTAACAGCTGGATAGGCGAGAATGATGATGAGTATATAAGCCAAAGGACGCCTATGCCAGGACCGCAAAACGACGGAGAGTGGCATACATATAAGTTTGTATGGCATACAGGAGATGACAATGAAGAGGCTCGGGTTGATTATTATGTAGACGGTGCTCTTATATGCACCAATA
>JAGACI010000088.1 GCA_017614185.1 Lachnospiraceae bacterium
CTGACCTTGAGACGAGGATTGCCAGAAACGAAACTTCCTACAGAATGGAAAGAAAGCCTTCCAAGCGAAATGTAGAATGGAGCAGAAACAATCTTTTGGATGACGCTAAGAATCATAAGCTGAATCTTGATAAAGGCGAAACCTGGTTTGAAAATCATCTTAAGATTGACAATACAAATCTTGAACCTGATCAGGTTGCGAATAAGGTAATCGAAGCTTTTGGATTAATACCAAATGACAAAGAAGAAGCAGAATATCGATTTGGCGTATAATGAAATTGGGCCTCCCAAATGGGAGGCCCTTCATATTTTGTTCTTTTATTAATCTGCATCCAATGCCTCGAGGCCTTTAACATTATCGACCTTCTTGGCTTTGATATTCTTAACAAGGGAGGTAAATACCGCAAAGCTTAACAGTGTGAGGATACCCGAATAGATGGGAAGTGCTCTCCATGCACCGGTTCTTGTAAACACGAGGCCTAAAAGAATAGGTGTTACGGTCTGAGCTGACATGCTTGCGGTGTAATAGTAACCGGTAAACTTTCCGATCTTCTTGGATGAGCAAAGCTCTACAACCATAGGGAATGAACAGTTATGAACAAGTGCCATTCCGTATCCCTTTATAATCCACACTACATAAAGGATTGTGGGGAAACTGAACTCACCGTTTGCTCCGGTAACATTTCCTGTAGGTGCTGCGAAGCACATAACAATCAAACCGATAAATGTAACTCCGAGGCCGATTGAAATTGTCCACTTACGGCCAATCTTGTCTGCAATATATCCTGCTGTCGCAAAACCGATTACTGATGCGAGACCACCGATGATGGTCATAATCATTGTGGCGCTTGATACAGAGTTAAGATAGTAGATTACGTAGTTACCGATGTATGTTCCGATTGCGTTATCGGACATGAACCATAAGAACTCTGCTCCAAGGATTGCAAGAAGCATTGTCTTGTTGGCTTTGGACATGGGCTTGTCATCATCAACAGGTGTTTCAATCGCTGCCAGTCTCTCGCCTTCTTCAAGTTCATCCTTCATCTCTTCTGCAATCTTGTTTTCCTTGATTGTAAAGAAAAGAACAAGTGCGGATATTACCATAAGGATTGAAGCAATAATGAAAGGAAGCTCGATTGTCCAGACGTTTCTGGCTGCATCGCCTGCGTTAATGTAATCGGAAAGCTTAAGGAAGATTCCAAGTACTGTAGCAAAAGCTCCGCCAAGATATCCCATGATATTGATGATACCGTTTGCCTTAGCTCTCAAAGGCTTGGGAGTAATATCGGGCATCAATGCAACAGCGGGGTTACGATACATCATCATGAACATCAAAACGATGGCCATCATGATAACCATTCCGGCAATGTTATTCTGATGGAAGAACAAAGGAACAAAGGGGAACGCTACTGCCGCTACGAATGTACCTGTTAAGATATAGGGCATTCTCTTTCCGATAGAAGTCTTAGTCTTATCCGAGAGATTACCAAATATTGGTAAAAGAATCAGTGCAGCCAGGTTATCACATGCCATGATAATTCCGACTAACCACTGAACGTTAAGAATCTTGCTTGCGTCGCCGGCTTTAAGTTCAGCCGAAGACATTCCGTACATTCTTCTTGCAAAAATATCTGTTAAGAATGTAGGACACCATGAATCGTAAACCTGCCACAAAAGCAGGATTCCGAAGAAGGCGAAACCTATAAGAAATGTTCGCTTTAAATTGAGTTTCATAAAAAATAACCCTCCCAGGATGATAATAGTCTTCCTAACTATTATACAAAACTTGGAGGGTCATTTCTATTACTAATTATCTAAACCAAAGCATATAAATCAGTGTGAATGCCAGACCTACGCAGAAGAATATAAGTCCGAATGAAAGGCTTCTTGTTATTACTACGCTTGCCTCATTGAGTTTTTCATACTCCATTGCAAGACGGTGAGTAAATGAGTTCTCGTAATCCTCGTCTTTTCCTGTGATTGCTTTTTTAAGTCCGTCAAGAAGTGAACCGGCTTTGTAGGTAAACGAGTTACCTTCGGTAATCTCGAAAGGAATGGGGCTCTCTTTAAGGATTGTCTTACGAAGAAGAATTACCGTTCCGTCTATTACTCTGTCCAAAAGCTTTGAAATTATCTCAAAGAGAATAACCAAAGACTTAAGCACAGGTCTGTAGAACGAATCCTCAAGGTCAAGCCACTTCGGCCAGAGGTTTACGTATGTTCCGTCTTTCTTTCTAAAGACAGTTCTTATGATTCCAAAGTACAGGCAGATACCGATTGCTATTGAAATCAGGCTTCCCGACAGATTCTCCCATGAGAAGTAGGATACTCTTTCCCCGAATTCCATAAGGCCCATGAACGACTGGCCCATGTCTGCGATTTTGTCAAAGATGGCATTCGGGAATACGCCAAGTACTACAAATATTGAGGCAGCCAAACAAAGTAAAAATCTGTTTCCGACATTCATATACGGCTTCATGCCATCATACTTTGCCTGCAATCCATCATCCGCATTCTTTTCCACAAACACGACAACAAATAACTTCGTCATATATGCGAATGTCATTCCTCCGCTTATTAAGAAAAGCCACTCTATAGCTTTCATTCCCGGATTGTAGGAAGCGGGAGATAAGTTCATGTATTCTACCATTGATTCATGAATCAGAGTCTTGCTTACATATCCCGAGAAAAGAGGAATACCTGATATTCCAAGTGCTGCACTTAAATATATTGCCTTAAGTATGGGCTTGTTTCTTCCAAAGCCTTTAATAATGTTGAAGTCAAGCTTGTGAATGTTCATGAATACCACGCCGGCAACAAGGAACAATACAAGTTTAAAGAGTGAATGGTTAACCATGTAAAGGAGAGTTCCCCTTACGGCCAGACCGTTCTCTTCTCCAAGCATACACTGCATTGCAACGCCTATAAGGATGAAACCTATCTGCGATACCGATGAGCATGCAAGTGTTCTCTTCATATCGATTGAGAAAACAGCAAGAAGTGCTCCGAGGAACATCGTTGCGCATCCAATGATTAGAACGAAGCCACCCCACTTAACATTTCCATAGAAAATTCTGCTGCTTACCACAAGCACACCAAATACTCCGACCTTTGTAAGCATACCTGAAAGAAGTGCGGATGCAGGTGCAGGTGCAACAGGGTGCGCCTTGGGAAGCCAGATGTGAAGAGGTACTGCTCCGGCTTTGGCTGCAAATCCCCAGAAGATACATATGCCTGCTGCCAGAAGTCTCTTATCATCCTGTAAGCTTTCACATACTGTTCTCAGTTCCTCTATGTTAAGTGTTCCCGTTACATTCCAAAGAAGCAAAAGACCCATCAGCATTACAAGTCCGCCGATAACCGCAACGGCAAGATAAGTCTCTGCTGCACGAAGTGCCTCTTTGCTCTCCTGTTGTGCTACCCAGACATAACTTGTAAGAGATGCCATCTCGAAGAAGATAAAAGTGGTACCAAGATCCGCTGAAAGGAACACTCCCATCGTTGCTCCGAGTGTCCAAAGGATGAACATATAATATCTGTTTCTGTTGTGATAAATCTTGTTGTACTCAACCGCAAAGAATGTGCAGACAAGCCACATAAATGAAGCAATTGTTGTATACAAAGCTCTGAAGCCATCCATCATAAAGTGAAGCCTCAGTCCGCAGATATCCGGAAGCACAAGATCGAAAGGCTCCATTTTCCCTGAAACAAATCCTATGAAGAAATAAAGCATTTCAAGGAAGGTAGCCGCTGTAACTACAACTGCCACAACATTTCTTGCTTCCTTGCTTTTACGTCCAATGGCGTATGTTACAAAAGCCATAATTATTGGGATAAGTATTGGTCCAAGTAAATGTGTACTCATATCACATACCTCCCATCGCAACGTTTAAGATTATATCTGTCAAAGGCTTGGAGTAAACTCCGAAAATGATGATGCAAACCGTAAATATGCAAAGGGGAAGAAGCATTCTGATTCCTGCTTCCTTAACTCCCGCATTAACGGAATCATCAAAATCCTTCCCGGGGAAAAACGCCCTTACAGAGATTGTCATTATATAAACAGCGGTAAGAATCGCCGAGATAAGCAATGCTCCGATTCCCACATAGGCGAGAACATTTTCACTTGCAACCGCGGCTTCGGCAAGATACCACTTGCTGACAAATCCGCAAAGTCCGGGAACTCCCATAAGTGCAAGTCCGGAGATTGTAAATACCGTAAAGGTCACAGGCATATGCTTACCGAGACCATTTAGCTCGAATACAAAGGTTCTTTCGGTTTTGGAGATAACCGCACCTGCACAGAAGAATGAAGCAATCTTCATTACAGCATGGAAAACCATATGGCAAAGCGCACCAAAGAGTCCGAGAGGTGTCATTATGGTTACTCCAAAGAGGATATATGATAGGTTACCTATTGTCGAATAAGCAAGTCTTCTCTTAAAGTGGGTCTCTTTAACGGCCCTGGCACTTCCGTAAATGATTGTGAATATCGCAATCGCCATAACCGTATACTGAGCCCAGGTTCCTCTTATGAAATCTGCTCCGAAACTATAGTATGTAATTCTCATGATGGCGAACGCACCACTCTTAACAACCGCTACGGCATGAAGAAGTGCGGTTACGGGTGTGGGTGCAACGCCGGCCTGAGGAAGCCATTTATTAAACGGGCATACGGCAGCTTTTACACCAAATCCTAGGAACGAGAGAACATAAACAAGTAAAAGGATGTTTCCTCTCTCTCCGATTTTATTAGGATCCAAGACTCCGCCATAGACGAAATCAAGTCCGTATCCGTAAACCAGCACGAAGATAAATCCGATAAATCCGAATGCCGCTCCGCCAAGTGAATAGTAAAGGTATGTTCTTGACGCTAGTATTGCTTCTCTTGTAAGGGTATGAAGAACCAGAGGCACTGTAACAATGGTAAGCATCTCATAGAAAAGATACATGGTCATAAGGTTACCTGCCAAAGCAATACCCAAAGTTACGCCATAAGTTATTGTATAGAAAAAGAAGAAGCTTCTCTCTCTTTCCTCTTTTTCCATGTATTCAAAGGAATAAAGAGTTGCAAGTGGCCAAAGCGCACTGATAAGTCCCGCAAATATCATTCCGAGACCATCCATTTTAAAAGCAAATACCAGATCACCGGTAAACTTTAAAACCTCAAGTGTTCCCGTGGGTTTATTTATAATCGTAACCCACGCAAGGATTGATGTGATTACCACAACAGTCTCAATGAAAATGTTTCTTGCGGTGCGTTCCTTAAACGGAATTAATCCTGCGGCAAGTCCTCCGATAATGGGAAGCAGTATTATTATCAATAATATCGATGTACTCATCTTCTACCTCCCTTTCTAAAATCCTGATACTGCCTGTTTAATCATCTCTGCAAGGGGCGAGGAGAAAAGTCCGACTCCAACGGCACCCGCTGTAAGAATAATTACAGGTATAAGCATGGTTAAGTCAGGCTCTTTCTTTTCGAGGGCATCATAGTTAAAGTCCTCTCCGGGGAAAAAGCCCTTTATCGTTATGGGTAACAGATATCCTGCGGTAAGAAGCGCACTGATAAGTAAAATCACAGGGCCAAGCCAGTAGAAAACAGGAAGTTCGCTCTTAATGGCGCCCTCACATATATACCACTTGCTTGCAAGTCCTCCCGTCGGGGGAATGCCGATAAGCGTGATTGATAAAAGAGTGTAACACCAGATTAATACCGGCATCTCCTTACCGATTCCTCTAAGCTCATCAACCTTTGTCTTTCCGGTCTTATAAATGATTGCACCTGCTGTAAGGAAGAGTCCGCACTTGGTGAATGCATGCATAAGAACATGAAGCATCGAACCTTCAAAGGCTGTCTCATTAAGAAGTGAAAGTCCGAACATGATATATGAAATCTGGCTGACTGTCGAATAAGCCAGACGTTTCTTCAAAACTTTTTCCTTATAAGCCATTGTCGATCCAAGGAAAACTGTAACAAGGGACAGTATCATCCATGTGGTCTGGACATATGTGCCTCTTATAAACTCGGTTCCGAATATGTAAAAGATAACTCTTATTATTCCAAGGATTCCCGTTTTTACAATGATACCCGACAAAACCGCAGATGCAGGTGCAGGTGCTACGGGGTGAGCCGATGTAAGCCATGCATGCATCGGGAACATTCCGGCTTTTACTCCGAATCCGATAATCATAAACAAAGCGCAAAGGAGTAAAAGTGAATCATGCCCTGCAGTATTGGTAAGTGTTCCGCCAAGCTTAAAAGTTATGCTGTCCGCATATTTGAATACAAAGTAGAAGCCAAAGAGCGCAAAGTAAGCACCGCCAAGTGAGTAGTACAGATACTTAAGGCCCGCCATTGTGGCTTCCTTCTTTCCTGTGTGAATAACAAGAGGGAAAGCTGTCAGTGTCATCATCTCATAGAACATGTAGAAGGTTACGAGATTTCCGGCAAAATCAAGACCAATCAGGACGCCTATTACTATCAGGTAGAATCCCTGATATCTCTTCTCATTGTCCTCATGCTTCATGTATTCGAATGAAAAGATTCCCGCAAGAAGCCATATGATAACCATAAGGATTGCAAAGATTATTCCAAGTTTATCAATCTTAAAATAAACAGGAAGGTTATCTGTAATACTAAACAGCGTTACCTCGCTTCCGATTTTTCCTGTATTTATGAACACCAAAACACTCTCTATGGCAAGAACTGCTGCCACAAAGAGATTCATCCGCATCTTTTCGGTCTTTTTTAAGATTTCCAATATAATACCCGCTACTATCGGAACGCAAACGGGAGCCAGTATAAAGGTTTCGTTCATTTTGTCATCCCTTTCGCTCTACGCAAACATATCGATTCCGGCATTAATCCAGTCAACGATAGGCTGTGAACTCATTCCAAGGAAGAAGTTAAGAATAATAAAGCAGATACATGTTATCGCATATACCTTCTCCTGCTTCATGGTGATGATATCTCCCTCTTCCTCTGTGGGAGTATAGATTCTTATTACCGTCTTCATGAAATATATTGCGTTAAGTATCGTACTGATTGCCAAAACTATTAATGCAGGAAGCATCTTTCTTTGATTAAGAACCGAAGCCTGCGCAAATAAAAGTTTACTTATAAATCCGGAAAAAAGCGGTACGCCGACCATTGATAAGGCTCCGACCGTAAATGTCACTCCCGCAATCTTATGTCTGTATCCGCTTCCTGTTAATTCAGCAAAATGTCGGCTTCCCTTTGAGACATCTGTAAGACCGATTGCGCCGATAAAGAGCATCGACTTGGTTGCCGCATGAGATAAAATGTGGAAAATGGAAGCAAGCATTGCATACTTGGTTCCAAGTCCGATACCCATGTAGATGTATCCAATCTGTGCTACCGATGAGTAAGCAATCATTCTTCGGATATCGTTCTCTCTTATCGCGGAAAGTGAACCCATAATCATTCCCGCAAGTCCGAATACAAAGACGACATCAATAATCCTTGAAGCTCTGTAAACCTCAAAGCCGATTACTCTGTAGATGATTTTGATTAGAAGGATAATATAGCCTTTGCTTACAAGTGATGAAAGAATCGCAGCACTTGAAACAGTCGAGTATCCGTAAGCATCCGCAACCCATGTGTGGAACGGGAAAAGCGCACTCTTCATCGCAAGACCGCAGGTTAAAAGGATGATTGTAACCGTAAGCGGAACGCTGTACTCGCCCGCATTGTAAAGCGATGAAACAGCATCCTTAATATTGCTCATAAGAAGATGACCTGTGATGTCGTAGAGCATACAGATTCCCATGAGCAAAAGACCTGAACCAAGAAGGCTCATGATCATATACCTGACCGCAGCCTCAATGGTTCTTCCGTTTTGACGGATCATTATGAGACCGCAGGCTGAAATCGTATTTATCTCAACAAATACATAAGCTGTGAAAAGGTCGTTTGTGTAGATGAGAGCAAGAAGTGAAGCAAGCATCAAATCCACAAGAATGTAGTAGAGGTTGTGTTTCTCCTCAACCACTTCTCCAAG